>NZ_JBNNJZ010000089.1:0-22221 GCF_050270335.1 Streptomyces sp. NPDC059900 | reverse complement strand
GATCAGATCCCCACCGTGTAGCCGTTGGACCAGACCTGCATCTGCTGCAAGATGCTGTCCCAGACGCCGGTGACAAGCAGCAGTCCGGTCGCGATCATCATGATGCCGCCGATGCGCATCACCCAGACGTAATGCTTCTTGACCCAGCTGAACGCGCCGAGCGCCTTGCGGAAGGCGATCGCCGCGAGGATGAACGGAACACCGAGCCCCAGGCAGTACGCGACGCTCAGTATGGCCCCGCGGCCCGCGTTCGCCTGGTCGAGGGCCAGCGCGTTGACGGACGTGAGGGTCGGGCCGACGCAGGGCGCCCAGCCGACGGCGAACAGCGCGCCCAGTATGGGGGCGCCCGCGAGCCCGGCGGCGGGCTTCTTGTGGAAGCGGAACTCCCGCTGGGACAGCCACGGCATGAGCCCCATGAAGAAGATGCCGAGGACGATCATCAGTGCTCCGAGCACCTTGGTGATGACGTCCTGGTACTCCTGGAGGTTCTGCCCGGCATAGCCGAACAGCGCCCCGGTGGAGACGAAGACGGCGGTGAAGCCGAGCACGAAGAGCCCGGCGCCCGCGGCCATCCGCCCCCGCTTGGCCTCTGCGAGATCCGTGCCGCCGACCCCGGTGACGTAGGACAGATAGCCCGGCACGAGCGGCAGTACGCACGGCGAGAAGAAGGAGACGAGGCCGCCGAGCAGAGCCACGGGGAGCGCCACGAGGAGCGCCCCGTTCATGACGGTCTGGTTCGCTTCGCCGGCGGCGGCGAGGGTGGACATCACGGGGAAATCACTTCTCCGCGATCAGCGGGTCGATCATCTTGCGCAGGTTCTTCTCGTTGAGCGCCTGCTGCGAGCGGGCCGCGATCTTGCCCTCGCGGTCCAGGATGATCGTGGAGGGGATGAACTTCGGGTTCATCGTGCCCTTGGGGAAGCGCAGCATCAGCTTGCCCATCGGGTCGTGCAGGCTGGGGTAGTGGATCCCCCACTCCTTCTCGAACGCGAGCGCCGGGTCCTTCTGCGGGTCGCGGGTGTTGATCCCGACGAACTGCACGTCCTTGTCCGCGAGATCCTTGGAGACCTTCGCGAAGTTCGGCGCCTCGGCCCGGCAGGGCGAACACCAGGAGCCCCAGACGTTCAGGACGACGATCTTGCCCTTGTAGTCGTCGACGTCGAGGTGCTTGCCCGTGAGGGTCTCCCCTTCGAGCTTCGGCCCGTCCTGGCGCTCACCCTTGCCGGCGGTGGCGATGCCGTCGGACCCGGTGACGAAGTTCGTGTTCCCCGAGCCGCCGGACGTGCCGCCTGAGCTGCACGCCGACAGGGTCAGCGCGGCGACCGCGGCCCCGGCGCCCAGCAGGGCGGTACGGCTGCGGCGACGGCTGCGGTTCGTGCTGCGGGGAGCTCGGCGGGCGGCACTCATGTGAAAAGTTTCGCATGTCTGTTTCGGGGATCTTCCGCACCCCCCGGGGTTGCGGAAAGTCCCATTTCAGACGGCCTTCCCGAGTCCCTTCCAGCCACCGGCGGGCGCCTGCCCGACTTCGAGGCCCTGGAGCTCGGCGAGCACCTTCGGGTCCTGGACGTCGAGCCAGTCGACGAACTGCCGGAAGGAGACGAGGCGCACGTCCTTCTTCCCGGCGATGTGCTTCAGGGCTTCCTCGACGGCGTCCATGTAGATGCCGCCGTTCCACTCCTCGAAGTGGTTGCCGATGAAGAACGGCGCCCGGTTGGACTCATAGGCCCGCTTGAACCCGGCCATGTAGGACTCGGCGGCCTGCTTGCGCCAGCCCGGGTAGTTGGCCGGCGGGGCCTTCGTGGAATTCTGCGACTGGTTGGCCAGGATGTTGTAGTCCATGGACAGGACCTCGAAGGAGTGGCCGGGGAACGGCATCGCCTGGAGCGGCAGGTCCCAGACGCCCGTCTTCTTCCGGGGCCAGCGCTGGAGGCCGCCGGACGACGAGGCGTCGTAACGCCAGCCGAGCTTCTTCGCCGTCGGCAGCAGGTTGTCCTGGCCGAGGAGGCAGGGGGTGCGACCGCCGACGAGTTCCTTGTCGTAGTCGAAAGGCAGCGACGGCAGATCGGTCCAGCCGGTATTCGTCCGCCATTCCTTCACGAACGACACGGCCTGGTCGATTTCGCTCTGCCATTGCGCGGGCGTCCAGTTGGCGACCGTGCCGCTGCCCGCGCAGAAGTGCCCGTTGAAGTGCGTGCCGATCTCATGGCCTTCGAGCCAGGCCTGCCGGACGTACTTCAGCGTCTCCTTTATGTGACCGTCGGTGAGGTAACCGATGTCGGAGGCGCCGACGTTGTTGTTCGGCGGCTTGTACATCCGCTTCTTCGACTCGGGCAGGAGATAAAGCCCGGAGAGGAAGAACGTCATACGCGCGTCGTGTTCCTCGGCGAGCTTCAGGAATCGCGGGAAGAGGCCGTTGCCGACTTCGCCCGCGCCGTCCCAGGAGAAGACCACGAACTGCGGGGGCGTCTCGCCCGGCTGGAGGGGAACGGGCTTGCCCGGCTGATTGGGCTGCTTGCCCGTGTACGAGGTCGAACCGTCGCCGATCGGCTTCGCCGGACGCTTGCCGCCGGTCTTGCCGTTCTCGGCCTTGTCGGCGGAACCGCCCGAATGACCGCTGCCGCCCGTGCCGCAGCCCGCGAGTCCCACGGCGGCGGCGGTCCCGACGCCGAGGCCGATCATTCCCCTGCGACTGATGTCGCGCATTCCATCCCCATTCGTCGTGCCCTTCGTCCATGCACGATGGACGCCCCGTTAGAGGGCACGACGAAGAAGGGGGTTCCTGGCAACAAGCACATATTTAGCGCCTTTTACCAAGAATGGACATACAGTCGCGAGCCGATTACCTGGCGTGGGCGGCCCGAAAGCGGAGCGCTTATGCGCCGAACGCCTTGGCCTTACCCTTCACCGGCTTCGCGCCCGCGAGGAGATGCGCGGGAACGAGATCCCGGGCCGGTTCGGTGTACCCCACCGAGACGATCTTGTCGCCGCGGTACGTGAAGGTCGTGAGCGAGGCGAGCGTGCACTGCCGCTTGCGCGGGTCGTGCCACAGGCGCCGCTTCTCCACGAAACTCCGCACGATCCAGATCGGCAGCTGATGGCTGACGCACACCGCCTCGTGCCCGCGGGCCGCGTCCTTCGCCGCGTCCAGGGCGCCCATCATCCGCACGACCTGCTCGACGTACGGCTCGCCCCAGGACGGCTTGAAGGGGTTGACCAGGTGCTTCCAGTTCTCCGGGTTCTTCAGCGCGCCGTCGCCCACGCCGAAGGTCTTGCCCTCGAAGACATTGCCCGCCTCGATGAGCCGCGCGTCCGACGCCAGCTCCAGACCGTGCTCCTTGGCGATCGGCGTCGCCGTCTCCTGCGCACGGTCCAGGGGTGAGGCCACGACGTGCGTGATGTCACGCGAGGCCAGGTGCTCGGCGACCCGGTCGGCCATCTGCCGGCCCAGGTCGGAGAGGTGATAGTCGGGAAGGCGCCCGTAGAGGATCCCCTCCGGGTTCTCCACCTCGCCGTGCCGCATCACATGGACGACGGTGAGCTCGCTGCCCGCGCTCATGCGGTGGCCTCCGTGGACTCAGTGGCTTCGGCGGCCGCGCGCGCCGCAGCGGGCAGGGCCGCGGCGATCTTCTCGATCGCCTGCTCGTCATGGGCGGTGGACACGAACCAGGACTCGAAGGCCGACGGCGGCAGATACACGCCCTGCGACAGCATCGAGTGGAAGAACGCGGTGAAGCGGAACGACTCCTGCGTCTTCGCGTCCTCGTAGTTGCGCACCTCACGCTCGGTGAAGAAGACGGAGAACATGTTCGACGCGTTCTGCAGCCGGTGCGCGACGCCCTCCTTGGAGAGCGCGTCGGTCACCAGGGCGCGCAGCTGCCCGGAGACGATGTCGACCTTGTCGTACGCCGCGTCGTCGAGCAGCCGCAGCTGCGCGAGGCCCGCCGCCGTCGCGACCGGGTTCCCCGACAGAGTGCCCGCCTGGTAGACGGGGCCGACCGGGGCGAGGTGCTCCATGACGTCGGCGCGACCGCCGAAAGCGGCGGCCGGGAAGCCGCCGCCCATGACCTTGCCGAACGTCATCAGGTCGGGCCGCACTCCGTCGACGCCGTACCAGCCCGCCTTCGACGTACGGAAGCCCGTCATCACCTCGTCCGAGATGTACAGCGCGCCGTTCTCCCGGCAGAGGTCCGCGAGGCTCTGGTTGAAGCCCTCAAGCGGCGGCACGATGCCCATGTTGCCCGGCGACGCCTCGGTGATGACGCAGGCGATCTCGCCGGAGTTCGCGGCGAAGGCGGCGCGCACGGCCTCGATGTCGTTGTACGGAACGACGATCGTGTCGCCCGCCTGGGCGCCGGTGACGCCGGGGGTGTCCGGCAGGCCGAGCGTGGCGACACCGGATCCGGCCGCGGCGAGCAGCGCGTCCACGTGACCGTGGTAACACCCGGCGAACTTGATGATCTTGGCTCGGCCGGTGAAACCGCGCGCGAGACGGATCGCGGACATCGTCGCCTCGGTGCCGCTGGACACCAGCCGCACCTGCTCGACGGGCTCGATGCGCGCGACGATCTCCTCGGCGAGCGCGACCTCGCCCTCGCCCGGCGTACCGAAGGACGTGCCGCGGGCGACGGCCTCCTGAACTGCGGCGATCACATCGGGGTGGGAGTGGCCGAGGATCATCGGCCCCCACGAGCAGACGAGGTCGACGTACTCACGCCCGTCGGCGTCCGTCAGGTACGGACCGGTACCGGACACCATGAAGCGGGGCGTACCGCCCACAGCGCGGAAAGCGCGCACGGGAGAGTTCACACCGCCGGGTGTCACGGCCGCCGCACGGTCGAAGAGAGTCTGCGAAACTGGGGCGCTATACGGGAAGCTCACATGAACCATGGTGTCAGAGGCTTCGGGCATCCTGCGGACAGGTGTTTCACTCGACGTTTTAGCCGGTGACCGTGGGGGAGGTCACTGACACGATGATCGGGTTGCGCGGCGGGGGCCGCGAGGCCTAGAAAAGCAGGGGCGGGCGCCCTGGAAAAGCAGTCGGGTGGAGATATGCATCGCGGTGGCGGACTGGGCGAGGGGACCGACGGCCTGGGTCCGCGGCGTGCCCGGCGGATCGGCAAGCACCGGCGCGAGGCTGAGGCGGCCGAGGCAAAGGCCGCGGCACGGGGCGAGACCGAGCAGGACCGGGCGGCAACCAGGAGTGGCCGGGTGGGTGGGGTGACCTACAAGTACTTCGGAGCTCCGGACGGCGCGACCGCCGCCCGTGTGCCCATCTCGATGCGTCCCGAGGAGCTCGGCGGCGACGAGCTCGGCATGGGCGGCATGTTCACGAAGATCAAGCCGGAGACGGTGGCCGCGATGGTCCTGACCGGCATCGAGGGCATACCCCTGCACAAGGTGCCCCCGCTCGAACTGGTCGTCCTGCACCCCGACTACGCCGTGGTGAAGCTCCCCATGACGGTCGTCGACCCGCTGCGCGGCGTCGGCGAGGAATCGGTCGGGGCCGCGGCCTTCATCTGGTCCACGGTCCCCGACCGGGGCGGCCCGCGCGACGCGTTCAACGTCTACCAACTGCTGCACGAATGGCAGGACTTCAGCCACCGGCTGCATGACGCGGGGCATCAGGCGTACTGCCTGGTGTGGCCCTGAGCCCCGCGTACGTACGCCGGAACCGCGCCTTCACTCCGGCCGCAGCGCGGCCAGTTGCTGCTCGAAGGGGATCAATTCCTCGTCTCGAACCTTCGCGGGCCGCATGTTTCCGGCCAGTTCGGCCAGTTCTGCGGCCGCCCTCTCGATGCGCTCGTCCAGACCGTCCGCGCCCCAGTCCTCGGAGGCCGCGTACACGGCCGTCGGTACGACCATCGCCCGCAGGTAGGCGAACAGCGGTCGCATCGCGTGCTCCAGGACCAGCGAATGCCGTGCGGTGCCGCCGGTCGCCGCCATCAGGACCGGCGTACCGGCGATCGCGTCCTTGTCCAGGACCGTCAGGACGTCGAAGAACGACTTGAACAGACCGCTGTACGAGGCGGAGAAGACCGGCGTGACCGCGATCAGGGCGTCCGCACCCTTGACCGCGTCCGCCGCCGCGCTCAGCTCAGGTCCGGGGAAGCCGGTGACGAAGTTGTGCGCGATCTCCACTGCCAGGTCGCGGAGTTCGACGACCTCGATCTCCACGTCGGCGTGCCGTCCGGTGGCCGCCGCGAGACGGTCCGCCAGCAGGCGCGTGGAGGAGGGGACGCTCAGTCCGGCGGAGACGATCACGAGCTTCATGCGCTGACCTCCTTGCTCTGCGAGGCCGCCACGCGGGCGGCATGGGTGGGTGCGTCCGGGACGGTCGCCGGGCGGTTCTTGGCGAACTCCTCGCGCAGCACCGGGACGACCTCCTCGCCGAGGATGTCCAGCTGCTCCAGGACGGTCTTGAGGGGCAGGCCCGCGTGGTCCATCAGGAACAGCTGGCGCTGGTAGTCGCCGACGGTGTCGCGGAAGGACAGCGTCCGGTCGATCACCTGCTGCGGGGAGCCCACGGTCAGCGGCGTCTGGGAGGTGAACTCCTCCAGCGACGGCCCGTGTCCGTAGACGGGCGCGTTGTCGAAGTAGGGGCGGAACTCGCGTACGGCGTCCTGCGAGTTCTTCCGCATGAACACCTGACCGCCGAGCCCGACGATCGCCTGCTCCTCGGTGCCGTGCCCGTAGTGCGCGAACCGGCGGCGGTAGAGGTCGACCATCTTCTTGGTGTGCTCCTGCGGCCAGAAGATGTTGTTGTGGAAGAACCCGTCTCCGTAGTACGCGGCCTGCTCAGCGATCTCCGGGGAGCGGATGGAGCCGTGCCAGACGAAGGGCGCGACGCCGTCGAGCGGTCGGGGCGTCGAGGTGAACGACTGGAGGGGCGTACGGAACTTGCCCTCCCACGTCACGACGTCCTCGTGCCACAGGCGGCGCAGGAGCGCGTAGTTCTCGACGGCGAGGTTGATGCCCTCGCGGATGTCCTTGCCGAACCACGGGTACACCGGGCCCGTGTTGCCGCGGCCCATCATCACGTCGGCCCGGCCGCCGGCCAGGTGCTGGAGCATCGCGAAGTCCTCGGCGATCTTCACCGGGTCGTTCGTGGTGATCAGGGTGGTGGAGGTGGAGAGGATCAGGTTCTCGGTGCGGGCGGCGATGTAGCCGAGCATCGTGGTGGGCGAGGAGGGGACGAACGGCGGGTTGTGGTGCTCGCCGGTCGCGAAGACGTCGAGCCCGACCTCCTCGGCCTTCAGCGCGATGGCGACCATCGCCTTGATGCGCTCGTGCTCGGTGGGGGTGCGGCCCGTGGTGGGGTCCGGCGTCACGTCGCCGACGCTGAAGATCCCGAACTGCATGCCGGATCCGGACTGCGACTGCATGGCTGACTCACTCTCCGCAGGTTGTTGACGCTTCAACTATACCTGCGGAACGGTGGTGGGTCGGCGGGTATTCCCGGGGTGGGGTCCGGGAGTGCCTGCCGGGGCCGGCAGGCGTCGGTCCCCGGGGGCCTACGGCTTCCAGCGCGGGTCGCGGCCCGTCTCCGACAGGAGTCGGTCCAGCTCAGAGGCGTCTTCGGGCACGGTGACCGGCTCTCCGAAGACGCCCATCTTCCGGGCCGTCGGGCCCAGGCCCGCGACCGCTTCACGCAGCGCGGGGACGACACCGCTGCTTCCGGGCGCCGCCTCGTACTCCTGTCCCGTGGCGCGGGCCAGGTCCCAGGCGTGCACCGTCAGGTCGAGCAGCGCCATGCAGCCCACGGTCCTCGCGGGCATGTCCATCGCGCCCGTCGTGCCCTCGTCGGCGCCGGGCGCGGACCAGGCGGCGACCAGCTTGTCGGCCTCCTCGGCGAAGCGGTCCCGCCAGTCGGGGCTCTGGGCAACCACGTCAGGGGCCTCGGTGCCGAAGTCGGAGTTCTGTTTGGCAGCGAGCGCCTGGAACTGGACGACCACCTGGAAGAGGTGGTTGACCAGGGCCTTTACGTCGTACTCGGCGCACGGAGTGGGGGCGGTGAGGCGATCGTCCGGGATCGCGCGGACCACCGGAACGGCGTGGGCCGTGGCCGCCTTCAGAAGGTCGGCAATGCTGTTCTCGCTCATGGCACGACGGTATGGCGGTGGCCGGCCCCGCGGCTTGAACAAACGCGACACGCGACACGTGCGAGACCCCGGCATACGATCCAGCCATGGCCGACGCCGACGCCCTCCCCTCCGCCCCGCGCAGCGACTCCGCCCCGCGCAGCGACACCAAGGGCATCGTCGACGCCGCCGGACTCCTGGCCCGCGCACGGTTCCGCAGGCACCTCGCCGCGCCCGCCCTGCGCCCCTACGTGGAGCAGTACTGGCTGATCGACTGGGACCTGTCGCAGCCGTACGCCTCGCACGTCGTGCCGCACCCCTCCGTGAACGTCGTCTTCCAGCGGCTCCCCGGGCAGGAGCCCTTCGCCGAGGTGGCCGGGATCGGGCTCGACCTCTTCACGCAGAAGCTGGAGGGGTGCGGCCGGGTGTGCGGGGTGAAGTTCCGGCCCGGCGGCTTCCGGCCGTTCGCGCCGTCGGAACCGGTGTCCGCCTGGACGGGCCGGCGGCTGCTGCCCCTCGAAGAGGTGTTCGCCGAAGTCCCCGGGGGCGCGCTCGACGCGGTGCTCACCCCCGACGAGGAGCACGCGCGCGTGGCGGCACTCGACGCCTTCCTGCTGGCCCTCGGCCCCGCGCCCGACCCCAGGGCCGACCTCGCCATGGCCCTGGCCGAACGCATCCGCACGGACAGCGGAATCCGCCGGGTCAGCGAGTTCGCCAGGGCGGAGGGCATGTCCGTACGGACCCTGCAACGGCTGTTCTCGGCGTACGTGGGGGTCGGCCCGAAGTGGATGATCCTGCGCTACCGCATCCACGAGGCGCTGGAGCAGGCGGAGGCGGACCGGGAGGTGGACTGGGCGGACGTGGCCTGCACGCTGGGCTACGCCGACCAGGCCCACCTGATCAGGGACTTCACGGCGACGGTAGGCGTCCCGCCCACGGCATACTCCCCGCACTGAGCCACACCACACCGCAGCTCAGCTCAGCTCACCCCAGGTCGACGCTCCAGTCGTTGCACCGCATCCAGTGCCCCTTCGGATACTCGAAGTCATGCTCGCCGCCCGGCGTGAACCCGGCCTTGCGGCACACCCCGTTGGACGCCGCGTGATCCGCGGAGGGGAAGGCATGCAGCCGCCGGTGCCGGCCGGCGGCCCGCGCCTCCTCGACGACCAGCCGGGCGGCCGCCGCCGCGATGCCCCGCCCCTGGAAACCGGGCAGCACGCTCCACCCCGTCTCCCAGGCGGACTCCCCCTGCCAGGACGTCTCCCAGTACCCGATGGACCCGACGGCGGCCCCGTCGAGGTCTATCCGGAACATCCGCCCCCGGTCCTCCAGGGTCAGATAGCGACGATGCCGGGACACCAACTGCTCGGGCGTCTCGGGACCTCCCAAGTGGGCCGTCATCTCCGCGGAATTGCAGGCGACAAGAAGCTCGAAGTCCCCCTCCGCCCAGGGAACCAGCCTCGGACCGGCCAACGGCGATCTCTCCATGCCGACCACGCTACGGCGAGCCACTGACAACGTCCCGGCAGCCGCCGGACCGAACGCCGGGACCCGGCGACCTATCCTGGCGGGACAGGCACAGCACAGGAACATACGTACGCCCAAGGAGCAGCCATGACCGCCGCGAACGCCGCGCCCGCCGCCACCCGCATCGCGATCGTCACCGGCGCGAGCAGCGGCATCGGTGCCGCCACCGCGCGCGGTCTCGCGGCCGCCGGCTACCGCGTCGTCCTCACCGCCCGCCGCAAGGACCGCATCGAAGCCCTCGCCGCCGAGATCACGGCCGCGGGACACGACGCGATGGCGTACGCGCTCGACATCACCGACCGCACGGCCGTCGACGAGTTCGCCACCGCCTTCCGCAAGGTCGCCGTCCTGGTCAACAACGCGGGCGGCGCACTCGGCGCCGACACCATCGCCACCGGCGACCCGGCCGACTGGCGCCAGATGTACGAGACGAACGTCATCGGCACCCTGAACGTCACCCAGGCCCTGCTCCCCGCCCTCACCGCGAGCGAGGACGGCACGATCGTGGTCCTCTCCTCCACGGCCGGGCACGGCACGTACGAGGGCGGCGGTGGCTACGTCGCCGCGAAGCACGCCGAGCACGTACTCGCCGAGACCCTCCGCCTGGAGATCGTCGGCACCCCGGTCCGCGTCATCGAGGTCGCCCCCGGCATGGTCAAGACCGAGGAGTTCGCCACGACCCGCTTCGGCGGCGACACGGAGAAGGCCGCGAAGGTCTACGCGGGCGTGGCCGCCCCGCTCACGGCGGACGACGTCGCGGACACGATCACCTGGGCGGTGACCCGCCCGCCCCACGTGAACATCGACCTCCTGGTCGTCCGCCCCCGGGCCCAGGCCTCCAACACGAAGATCCACCGGGAGCTGTAGTCCAAGGCCCGCCCGGCACGGCGTCGCACAACGCGCAGTGGGGCCCGGACCGTCGACGGTCCGGGCCCCACCCGCGGTTCAGCCCTTCACGCAGATGACCTGCTTGAGCTTGGCCACGACCTGGACCAGATCGCTCTGCTGGTCGATGACCTTCTCGATCGGCTTGTAGGCGCCCGGGATCTCGTCCACGACACCCGAGTCCTTGCGGCACTCGACGCCCCGCGTCTGCTCCTCCAGGTCCCGAGTCGAGAAACGCTTCTTCGCGGCGTTGCGGCTCATCTTCCGGCCCGCGCCGTGCGAGGCGGAGTTGAACGACGCCTCGTTCCCCAGACCCTTCACGATGTACGAACCGGTGCCCATCGAGCCGGGGATGATCCCGAAGTCTCCGCTCCCGGCCCGGATCGCGCCCTTGCGCGTAACGAGCAGGTCCATCCCGTCGTACCGCTCTTCGCTGACGTAATTGTGGTGGCAGGAGATGACCGGCTCGAAGGCCACCTTCGCCTTCTTGAACTCCTTGCGGACCACGTCCTGGAAGAGCCCCATCATGATCGAGCGGTTGTACTTCGCGTACTCCTGCGCCCAGAAGAGGTCGTTCCGGTACGCCGCCATCTGCGGGGTGTCCGCGATGAAGACCGCGAGATCCCGGTCGACGAGCCCCTGATTGTGCGGCAGCTTCTGGGCCACCCCGATGTGGTGGTCGGCCAGCTCCTTGCCGATGTTCCGCGAACCGGAGTGCAGCATCAGCCAGACCGAATCCGACTCGTCGAGGCAGAACTCGATGAAGTGGTTGCCGGACCCGAGCGTCCCCATCTGCTTCGTCGCCCGCTCCTGACGGAACTTGACCGCATCGGCAACCCCGTCGAACCGCCCCCAGAAGTCCTCCCACCCGCCGGTGGCGAACCCGTGCAGCCGTCCCGGGTCCACGACCTCGTCATGCATCCCCCGGCCCACCGGAATCGCCTGCTCGATCTTCGAGCGGAGGCGCGAGAGGTCGCCCGGCAGGTCGTTCGCCGTCAGGGACGTCTTCACCGCCGACATTCCGCAGCCGATGTCGACGCCGACCGCCGCCGGGCAGACCGCGCCCTGCATGGCGATGACCGAGCCGACCGTCGCGCCCTTGCCGTAGTGGACGTCCGGCATGACCGCCAGGCCCTTGATCCAGGGCAGCGTCGCCACGTTCCGGAGCTGCTGGAGCGCGACATCCTCGACCGTGGCCGGATCCGTCCACATGCGGATCGGTACCTTGGCTCCAGGAACCTCCACGTACGACATTGCGTCCTCATTCCCCCGTAGTGCCTGTAGCGCCTGTAGTTGAACAGACGTGCTGAATTGCTCTTAGCGCAAATACCGGAGCCAAGGTCAACGAAAGGGATGACGGACCGGCGTCCACGGCATTGCGTGCGATACACATTGTGTCCACCGGTCGCCCGCCAGCGGCAACCGATTAACCCCGGCGAGAAGGAGCCCACACGGTGCAGCGGAAGGCCTACGTACCGGGCGTCGCAGCCCTCCTCGCAGCGCTGCTCGCCGGCTGCACGGGCGGGGGCGCGCTCGGCGGCGAGGCGGACGACTCGAAGCCCGGCGAGTCCGGCAGCACGACGGCGGCCGCCGAGCCCGGCAAGTACCGCACGCTCCGCGAGCCCTGCAGCCAGGTCGAGCCGGGCACGCTCGACTCGATGCTGCCCGGCATCGAGGAGATGACGGACGAGGAGCAGCAGGAGAAGGCGTACAAGGGCGTGCCGACCGTCACGTACGACACCGACCGGCGGGTGGGCTGCCGCTGGAAGGTGGAGTCCTCGGACGCCACCCATCATCTGCTCGTCGATTTCGAGCGGGTCGTCTCGTACGACACGGCTGTGAGCGATGACACCCGTGCGACGGAGGTCTACTCGTCGAAGGCGCAGAAGGCGAACCTGTCCGAGCCCTCGGCCCCCGCGACGGACGACGAGGAGCAGGAGCAGACGGAGTCGCCGGACGGGGACGCGGACGCCAAGCCGTCCGGCGATACCGGCACGGACGGGGACGAGTCCGGCAAGGGCAAGGGCGGCGACAAGGACAAGGGTGACGCAGACGACAGCGCCTCCGGCGGGTCGCCGACCGAGGCCGTCACGCCGCCCGGCCTGGAGCCCCGCGCCCTTGAGGATCTGGGCGACGAGGCCTTCCTCGACGACGCGCTGACCACGGCCGCGTCCGCGACCCGACACCGCACCGTGACTGTGGTGTTCCGCACGTCGAACGTCATCGTGACCATCGAGTACGACGAGCAGCCGGGGCGTCGCACCGACATCCCCGACAGCAAGGAAATGCAGGACAAGGCGCAGGAACTGGCCGGAACGCTTGCCGACAAGTTGAGCGAATAGCGGCGGTTCGGGCGGGTGACCGGCTCCGCGGAAGCGGAGTCGTCCGCGCCGGGCACGGCGTACCGTGGCCCATCGAACCGACGACAGCCGTCTTGAGTGACTTGAGTGAAGGAACCATGCACCGACAAGGACAGCGACTCACCCGCATACTCACCTGCGCAGCCGCCGTACCGGTGATCCTCATTGCCTCCGGCTGCTCCTCCGACTCCGGCGACTCGGGCTCGGACGGGGCCAAGAAGGACTCGGGCTCGAAGGCCTCCGCGTCGGCCTCGGGCAAGGACAAGGCCGCGACCGTGGAGAAGGCGGCGTTCAGCAAGCTGCCCGAGCCCTGCGAGGTCCTGTCGAAGAAGACGCTCGACGACCTCGTCCCGAAGGCCAAGGACAAGTCGGGCAAGGCGGGCACGTCCGACGACACGTCGGCGCGCGGCACCTGCTCCTGGGACAGCCTGGAGAACAACGGCGTCGACGGCTCGCAGTTCCGCTGGCTCCGTGTCTCGCTGATGCGCTTCGACTCGGACGCGTCGCTCGGCAGCGGTGCCAAGCGCGCGCAGAGCAACTTCGCGAAGCAGGTCGCGGACGCGCAGGCGACGGAGGGCGCGAAGAGCGTCAAGACGGAGCCGGTGCCCGGGATGGGCGACCAGACGACGGTCGTGCACTACGACCTGAAGAAGGACAAGGAGAACTTCAAGCAGCAGACGGTCGTGACGCGCGTGGAGAACGCCGTCGTCACGATCGACTACAACGGCGCCGGCCTCGCGGGCGACAAGGCGCCGAGCTCGAAGGATCTGTCGAAGGACGCCGAGAAGGCCGCGAAGGAGGCCGCGGAGGCGGTCGTCTCCGCGAACAAGGCAGGCGGCGAGTCCTCCTCGAAGGGTTCGGAGAGCCCCAAGTCGGACGACTCGAAGTCCGACGATTCGAAGAAGGACGACTCCAAGTCCGACGACTCGAAGAAGGACTCCAAGTCCAGCGACAAGCCCAAGAGCTGACGCAGGACACGGATATCGCGGCGCGCGCCACGCGTAGAGGTCTCGGACAACTGGCCTCGAAGTAGCGGAAGTTGCAGGAGCCCGGCCCCTTGGTGGCCGGGCTCCTGCCGTACCGGCACACCGTCTTCCGCATGCGTGTGCCAGGCTGTCGCTCGCAACAAACCGAACAGGGAGGGGTTCGCGGGTGGCCGCGATGCAGCTGACACGCACGCACCGGATACTCATCGGCGTGGTCGTCGCCGGTGCGGTCGTCATCGCCGGTATCGGTTTCGCGGGGTCGTACGCGGCCGTGCGCGAGCTGGCCGAGAAGAAGGGCTTCGGCGGCTTCTCGGTGGTCTTCCCGATCGGTATCGACGCGGGTATCTGCGTCCTGCTGGCCCTCGACCTCCTGCTGACGTGGATCCGTATCCCCTTCCCGCTGCTCCGTCAGACGGCGTGGCTCCTGACGGCGGCGACGATCGCCTTCAACGGCGCCGCGGCCTGGCCGGACCCGCTGGGCGTGGGCATGCACGCCGTCATCCCGGTCCTGTTCGTGGTCGCCGTGGAGGCGGCCCGGCACGCGGTGGGCCGGATCGCGGACATCACGGCCGACAAGCACATGGAGGGCGTCCGCCTCACCCGCTGGCTGCTCTCGCCCGTGCCGACGTTCAAGCTGTGGCGGCGGATGAAGCTGTGGGAGCTGCGTTCGTACGAGCAGGTCATCAAGCTGGAGCAAGACCGCCTGATCTACCAGGCCCGCCTCCAGGCCCGCTTCGGCCGCTCCTGGCGCCGCAAGGCCCCGGTGGAGTCGCTGATGCCGCTGCGCCTGGCGCGGTTCGGCGTACCGCTGGCGGAGACCGCTCCGGCGGGCCTCGCCGCGGCGGGGATCGAGCCGGCGCTGCTGCCGCCCGCGCCGGTACCGGTGGCGGCGGAGCCGCAGCAGCCGGAGCTGGTGGCGGCGCCGGCCCAGCAGCCGGAGCCGCGGGACGAGCGGGAGCAGGAGCAGGAGCCGCAGCCCCGGCCGGAGCAGCAGGAACAGCCCGGACAGCAGGAGCAGCCCGCGCCCGAGGGCGGCCACGTGAGCCCGTGGTTCGCGGCGCAGCAGCCTTCGTACGTTCCCGAAGAGCCGCACGACCAGTGGTACGCGGAGCAGCAGGCATACGCCGACCAGCAGGCGTACGCGGACCAGCAGGCCTATGCCGATCAGCAGGCCTATCTGGAGCAGCAGCAGGCGTACTTCGACGAGCACGGCCAGGCGGCGGCCGGTCCCGCCGGGCCCGAGTCGGAGTTCCAGGTCCCCGCGGGGCCGGGCCGCACCCGTCCGCTGGGCGGCCAGCACCTGATTCCGGGGCCGCGCGAGGAGCAGGGTCCCGAGGCCGTGGCTCAGGAGGCCGTGGCTCAGGAGGACGCGCCGGAGGAGCTGGGGCCGCTGCCCGAGGCTTCCGGTCTCCCGGACGACGTCTCGCGTGAAGACGCGTACTTCGCCGCGTTCCGCAAGTACGTGAGCGAGCTCGGGGACTACCCCAACGCCCGGCAGTTCGGCCTGTACCTGATGGACCTGTACGGCGTCACCGGCCAGGCGGGCGGCCCTCCGGCGGAGAGCACCCTGCGCCCGTACCTGCGTGACTTCCGGGGTCGCTACCAGGAGGAGCTGGACTCCGAGTACAGCGCGTAGCGAGGGCCGCCCGCCGGGGGCTCAGGCCCTGCTGCGGGCGCGCTTCTTGCCGGTCTCGCCCCAGACGGCGAGGGCGGCGCCGACGACGAACAAGGCGAGGTAGCCGGGGGTGGGGATGTCCCACCACTTGTGCAAGAGGCCCCACGGGTTGTCCCCGAAGATCTGCCCGGCGGCCCCAAGGGCCCCCTGAATACCGACGACCCACCCGACGATGGCGATGATTTCCTTCATACGTCCACGATCAGCCACCCGGCAACGCCGCACGTCGTGCCCCCGGTGGATCTCTTCGTAGTCCGAAGGATGCAGGGCGCTCGGGTGGGTGGGCGGGAGAACTCCGCCGCGAAGCGGCGGTTCAGTCCACGGCACGCGAAGGGGGCGCCGCCCAAGTCACTGGACGGCGCCCCCACCTACGTACCGCTACGCCCCCAAGAGCTTGCGCACCCGCTCCGCGCCCACGGCGAGCAGCAGCGTGGGCAGCCGCGGCCCCGTCTCCCGCGTCACGAGGAGGCGGTAGAGCAGGGCGAAGAAGGACCGCTGGGCGACCTTGATCTCCGGCGGGAGTTCCTTCGCCGTGGCGTCCGCGCTGAACCCGGCCTGCACCTTCGGCACGCCGTACACGAGGTGCGTGAGGCCGTCGAGGGACCAGTGCGAGTCCAGGCCCTCCAGGAGCAGCCGCAGCGACTCGCGCCCCTCGTCGTCCAGGGTCGAGAGCAGCTCCGTGTCGGGCTCCGCGCGCACGATCGTGCGGGCGTCGGCCGGGACCTGGGTGGTGATCCAGTTCTCGGCGCGGTCGAGCCGGGGCCGCGCCTCGTCCAGGGACGAGATCGGGTCGGAGGGGTCAAGATCCCGCAGGATGCGCAGCGTCTGGTCCTCCGCGCCCGCGGTGACGTCCGCGACGGACGCGAGCGTCCGGTACGGCAGCGGACGCGGCGTCTTCGGCAGTTCACCGGCGGCCGTGCGCACCGCACGCGAGTGCGCGGCGGCGTCGGCGGGCAGCACGGAGCCGTCGGCGACCTTCGCGTCCAGCTTGTCCCACTCGTCGTAGAGCCGCTGGATCTCCTGGTCGAAGGCGATCTTGAAGGACTGGTTCGGCTTGCGGCGGGCGTACAGCCAGCGCAGGAGCGGCGCCTCCATGATCTTCAGGGCGTCGGCCGGGGTCGGCACACCGCCCTTGGAGGACGACATCTTCGCCATGCCGGAGATCCCGACGAACGCGTACATCGGGCCGATCGGCTGCACGCCGTCGAAGATCTCGCGCACGATCTGCCCGCCGACCACGAAGGACGACCCCGGAGACGAGTGGTCCACGCCGCTCGGCTCGAAGATGACGCCCTCGTACGCCCAGCGCATGGGCCAGTCGACCTTCCAGACCAGCTTGCCGCGGTTGAACTCGCTGAGGTGGACCGTCTCGCTGTGCCCGCAGTCGGCGCACACGTACGAGAGCTCGGTGCTCTCGTCGTCGTACGACGTGACGGTGGTCAGGTCCTTCTCGCAGGCGCCGCAGTACGGCTTGTACGGGAAGTACCCGCTGGTGCCGCCGCTGCCGTCGTCCTCGCTCGCGGCGCCCGATCCCTCGGCGGCCTCGAGCTCGGCCTCGTCGACCGGCTTCTGCGACTGCTTCTTGCCGGGCGCCTTCTTGGTCCGGTACTGGTCGAGGATCGCGTCGATGTCACCGCGGTGCTTCATCGCGTGCAGGACCTGCTCGCGGTAGACGCCCGAGGTGTACTGCGCGGTCTGGCTGATCCCGTCGTACTCGACGCCCAGCTCGTCGAGCGCCTCGGTCATGGCCGCCTTGAAGTGCTCGGCCCAGTTCGCGTACGCGGAACCGGCCGGGGCGGGCACGGAGGTGAGGGGCTTGCCGATGTGCTGGGCCCAGGACTCGTCGATGCCGGGGACTCCTGCCGGGACCTTGCGGTACCGGTCGTAGTCGTCCCAGGAGATCAGGTGCCTGACCTCGTGCCCGCGCCGCCGGATCTCGTCCGCGACCAGGTGCGGGGTCATGACCTCGCGGAGATTGCCCAGGTGGATGGGGCCCGAGGGGGAGAGCCCGGAGGCGACGACGACCGGTTTGCCCGGGGCACGACGCTCCGACTCGGCGATGACCTCGTCCGCGTAGCGGGAGACCCAGTCGGTGGTATCGGTGCTCTGAGCCACGATCGGCACGCCTTTCTTCTTCTACGTGAGTACCGCTTGTCGCGGCCATTCTCCCAGCAAGCCACGCGAGAGCGAAAACGCCTTTGCACCCCGTGGGATACTTGCCTGGTCTATCTGCACCTCGAGGAGAACGGCATCCACTCCATGGCCTCGGTCACGTCCCTCACCGCCTCCGTCCACCAGCGCCTCGCGGACGCCCTCTCGGCTGCCCTGCCGGAGGCCGGCGCCGCCGACCCGCTGCTGCGACGAAGCGACCGGGCCGACTACCAGGCCAACGGGATCCTGGCCCTGGCCAAGAAGGCGAAGGCGAACCCGCGCGAGCTTGCCACCCAGGTCGTCCAGCAGATCACCAACGGCGATCTGCTGGCCGATGTCGAGGTGTCGGGCCCCGGCTTCCTGAACGTCACGGTCACCGACAAGGCGATCACCGAGACGCTGGCGGCCCGTGCGGCCGACGGCGACCGGCTCGGCGTGCCGCTGAACGCGGCCGCGGGCACGACGGTCATCGACTACGCCCAGCCGAACGTGGCGAAGGAGATGCACGTCGGTCACCTGCGCTCGGCGGTCATCGGCGACGCGCTGCGCGGCATGCTCGACTTCACGGGCGAGAAGACGATCGGCCGCCACCACATCGGCGACTGGGGCACCCAGTTCGGCATGCTCATCCAGTACCTGATCGAGAACCCCGACCAGTTGGCCCCGGCCGACGACGTCGACGGCGAGCAGGCCATGTCGAACCTGAACCGCATCTACAAGGCGTCGCGTGCCGTCTTCGACGCGGACGAGGACTTCAAGGAGCGGGCCCGTAAGCGGGTCGTCGCGCTCCAGTCCGGCGACAAGGAGACGCTCGACCTGTGGCAGCGGTTCGTCGACGAGTCGAAGATCTACTTCTACTCGGTCTTCGAGAAGCTGGACATGGAGATCCGGGACGACGAGATCGTCGGCGAGTCCGCGTACAACGACATGATGGCCGAGACGGCGCGGATGCTGGAGGAATCGGGCGTCGCCGTCCGTTCCGAGGGCGCGCTCGTGGTCTTCTTCGACGAGATCCGCGGCAAGGACGACCAGCCGGTGCCGCTGATCGTGCAGAAGAAGGACGGCGGCTTCGGCTACGCGGCCTCCGACCTCTCCGCGATCCGCAACCGCGTCGCCGACCTGCACGCCACGTCGCTGATCTACGTCGTGGACGTACGGCAGTCGCTGCACTTCAAGATGGTCTTCGAGACGGCGCGCCGCGCGGGCTGGCTGAGCGACGACGTCACGGCCCACAACATGGGTTACGGCACGGTGCTCGGCGCGGACGGCAAGCCGTTCAAGACGCGTGAGGGCGAGACGGTCCGGCTCGAGGACCTCCTCGACGAGGCGGTCGAGCGGGCGACCGCGGTCGTGCGCGAGAAGGCCGAGAAGGTGGGCCTGACCGAGCAGGAGATCGTCGAGAACGGGCGGTTCGTCGGGATCGGCGCGGTGAAGTACGCCGACCTGTCGACGTCCGCGAACCGCGACTACAAGTTCGACCTGGACCAGATGGTGTCGCTGAACGGCGACACGTCCGTCTACCTCCAGTACGCGTACGCGCGGATCAAGTCGATCCTGCGGCGTGCCGGTGACTCGGCGGAGCCCGTCGCGCACCCGGAGCTCGAACTCGCCCCTGCCGAGCGGGCCCTTGGCCTGCACCTGGACGCGTTCGGCGATCTGGTCTTCGAGGCCGCCGCCGAGTACGCGCCGCACAAGCTGGCCGCGTACCTCTACCAGCTGGCGTCGCTGTTCACGACGTTCTACGACCAGTGCCCGGTGGTGAAGCCGCGTCCGGCACAGGAGATCGTCGAGAACCGGCTGCTCCTGTGCGACCTGACCGCCCGCACCCTGCACCAGGGCATGGCCCTGCTCGGCATCAGGACCCCCGAGCGCCTCTGAGCCGCGTCAGGAGCGGCGGGGCCGTGACATACGCGGCTCCGCCGCGCGGGCGCGACCAGCCCCCGCCGCCATGCGGCGATCAACCGGCCAACGCGCCCCCGAGCCTGCGCAGTCCCTCGGCGATCTCGTCGGGGGACTGCGTCACGAAGCACATCCGCAGGGTGGCGACGTCGGGCTCTCCGGCGTAGAACGGCGCCCCCGGCACGTACGCCACCAGGTGCTTCACCACCTCGGGCAGCAGCGCGGTGGTGTCGTATCCGTCGGGCAGCTTCGCCCAGACGAACATGCCCCCTTCCGGCCGGACCCAGGAAGAGCCTTGCGGCAACGCGTCGGCGAGGCCCGAAAGCATGGCGTCCCGCCGCTCGCGGTAGGCGCCGGTGACGCGGGCGAGGTGCGCGTCGAGGTCGTTGTCCGCCAAGTACCGCGCCGCGGCGAGCTGGTTGACGGTCGGTGTGTGCAGGTCCGCCGCCTGCTTGGCGATGGCGCAGGCCCGCAGCAGCGGGGCGGGACCGCGCAGCCAGCCCAGGCGCAGGCCCGGCGCCATGACCTTGGAGAAGCTGCCGAGCAGGATCGTGCTGTCCTCGGCGCCGGGGTACGAGGCGATCCACGGCGCGCGCTCGCCCTCGAAGCGCAACTCCCCGTACGGGTCGTCCTCGACGATCCACAGTCCGCGCCGCGCGGCGGTCGCGGCGATCGCGGCGCGGCGGTCGGCGGGCATGGTGCGGCCGGTCGGGTTCTGGAAGGTGGGCACGGTGTAGAGCAGCTTGGGCCGGTGGCGGGCGACGAGTTCGTCGAGAGCGTCCGGGATGATCCCGGCGTCGTCGCACGGCACGGCTATCACCTGCGCGCCCGCGAAGCCGAAGGCCTGGAGGGCGGCGAGGTAACAGGGGCTCTCGACCAGGACGGTCTCGCCGGGCTCGATGAGCGCGGTGGCGAGCAGCGAGAGCGCCTGCTGCGACCCGGTGGTCACCAGCAGGTCGTCGACCCCGGTCGCGAGCCCGCGCCCGGAGAGCCGTGCGGCGATGGCGGTACGGAGAGCGGGCTCGCCCTCCGTGGTGGAGTACTGGAGCGCCCGCTCGGGCTGTTCGGTGAGTACGGCCTGGAAGGCGGCGGCGATGCCTTCCTTGTCGAAGAGGCCGGGGGCGGGGAGCCCACCCGCGAAGTTGATGACCTCGGGCCGTGCGGTGACGGCCAGGATGTCCCGTACCGGAGAGCCCCCGACCGAGGCGGCGCGCGCGGCGAGCGGCGGGGTGGGAGCGGCGGTGGCGGCGGGGACTGCTGCACTGACGGTCATCTACGACTCCTTCGGTTGCCAGGCAGATTAGGCATGTCCGTGTCGCATACAAGTGTCATTTCGCGATACGGACATGGCTCGATCCGCCGGACGTTACCGGGCCGCGCGGCTTAGGCCGGCGGGTCCGGCACGTTGTCGTCGTCGCGGTTGGTCTTCGTCCACTTCTTGCTGTTGAGCGAGAACGCGTAGACGGGACGGCTCTTGTCGCCGCTCGTGGCGAACGGCTTGCCCGTGTCGTCGATGCGTACCGTGCCGCGACGGCCGCCGCTGGACCACTCCAGCTCCAAGTACCAGCGTACGTACCGGGTGTTGGCGGTCGCCTCGATGTAGAACGCCTCGGGGTCGCTGGCGCTCACCTTGTAGGGGAAGTCGTCGCCTGCCGACTGCGGGGCCGGGCGGGGCACCGACGCGTCGAGGTTCACGTCGAAGGTGTGCTTGGGGACGTTGCCTCCGCAGCCGACGCCGAGGTAGCCCATCTTGTAGTTGTTCCAGGCGAGCGGGGCGCCGGTTCCGGCGACGCGGACGTTCAGGGACTCCAGGACGACGGTGTCGTCGCCCTTGCCCTGGACGGTCAGCTTCACGGTCTGGTCCCGTGCGGCGACGGCGCCGTTCGCGGATGCCCAGCCGGGGGCGTCCTGCTCGTTGGGGGGCGGGGAGAGTCTGGTGGGGTCCTTGTCGACGAGATAGGGGTGGCCGCAGGGGTCCTGCCAGTGGTGGGCCTGGGTGGACACGGTCACCGGGGCAGCGCCGCCGTCGGCGCCGCCTCCCTCGCCTGCGCCCCCGGCGGCGGGCGCCGACGCGTCGCCCCCGGAGTCCTTGCCCTTGTCCTCGCCCTTGCCGTCCGGTTCGCCGGAGGGCGTCGCATCCTTGTCCGGCTTGCCCTTGCCGGACTCCTTCGCGGAGGGCGACGCGGATCCGGGGCCGTCCGGGCCGCCCTCGCGCTTGCCGTCGTCGGCGCTCGGGGAGTCGGTGGCCACCTTGTCGCTGTCACCGCCGCCGGACGCGGCCTGTACGGCGACGGCGGTGGCACCCAGCGCGAGCACGACACCGGCGGCGACGAGAACGCGGGCCCTGGGCACCCTTCTCCCGCCGCGCCGCGCCACCGCCGCGGGCGCGGAACCGATGACGATGCCGGGGGCTTCGTCCTTGGAGCCGCCTTCGGGGGTGCGGCCGTCCTGGGGGGTTCGGTGGGGGGCGCGGCCGTCCTGGGGGGTTCGGTTGGGGGCGCGGCCGTCCTGGGGGCTTGCGTCGCCGCCGTTCCCTTCGCGAAGGCCGTCGGCGCGGGAGTCCGTGCCGTGGGAGTCCGTGCCGTGGGAGTGCCCGTCGCGGGAGCCTCCGTTACGGGAGCCACCGTCGCCGCCGTTCCCTTCGCGCAGGCCACCGTCGC
>NZ_JBNNJZ010000088.1:0-22240 GCF_050270335.1 Streptomyces sp. NPDC059900 | reverse complement strand
TTCGCCCGCAGCGCCGCGTCCCCGATGAGCACGGCGGCGTCCGCCTCCTGCATCATCAGACCGAGGTCGGGCGGGCACGTGTAGTAGTCGGGCCCGGGCGGCCGGGGCCGGGAAGGCTAGGCGGCTGCGAGGCGTTCCGCGGCCTCCACTGCCTCGGTGAGGCTGTCGACCACCGGGACCTCCACGCCGACCGCCTCCAGGCTGGCCCGGCTGTGCGAGCCGCCGGTGTACAGCACGGCCCGCGCGCCCACGTGCGCCGCCGCCACGGCATCGTCGACGGCGTCACCGATGACCACGACCCGCTCGGCGGCGGCAACCCCTTCCAGGGCCGCGAGGTGCCGCACCATCCGCTCGGCCTTGCCCGCGTGCGAGGCGTCCGTACGCCCGTCGATGCGCACGAAGTGCTCCTCGATGCCGTGCCGCCGCACGATCGGCACGAGGTGCTCGTGCGGTGCGAGCGAGAGCAGCGACTGCGTACGCCCGGCGGCCCGGCGCGCCGCGAGCAGTTCGGCGGCGCCGTCGGTGAGGCCGCAGGCCTCGGCGCGCGCCCAGTAGTGCTTGTGGAAGACGGCGTCCATGACCTGCCACTCGGCATCCGTGGGCAGCCGCCCCATCAGGCGCTCGTAGAACAGCGGGACGGGAACGCAGTACAGATCGCGATAGCGCTCCAGCGTGATCGGGTCGAGCCCGATCTCCGCGAACGACGCGTTCGTCGAGTCGATCACCGCATGAATGTCATGCAGCAGAGTGCCGTTCCAGTCCCAGACAATATGCGCGCCGCGCAGCTGCTTCCCCATAGCAAGACGGTACCCGTGCCCCCGGCCGCCCCACTCCCGGTTTTACGGCGCCTCCGCTGCGGGGCCCGTAAGCCCGGCGAACGGAGCCCCACCGCAGGGCATCGGGCCGGTGGACGGGAAAGCGTGTTCGTCCAGGACCGGATGCGGAGCAAACGGGCGGGCGGGAGGGAGAGCCCCGTCCCTGCGGAGCGCCCCGCAACCCCTCAGCCGATCAACCCCGGAATCTCCTGCGTGGCAAACCACAGCAGCTCATGATCCTCGACCCCGTCCCCCTGCCCACCGGCAGCCACCGCCGCGGCAACATCCGCCTCGGCATCCCCCGCATCCACATGCACGGCGGCCACCTTCTTCAGCCCCAGCACGCCACCGACCCGTACCTCACCGAGGCCGAGCTCCGGCGCCCCCTGCTCAAGGCTTCCGTCCGGCACGTCCGCGGCCAGCACGACCCGCCGCCGGGCCGCCCCCGCATCCCCGGCGATCAGCCGCAGCGAGGCATCCGCGGCCTGGCCAAGGGCGGCGTACTCCAGCTCCTCGGTGTCGTCGGAGGCGACCCACTCACGCAGATCCGGCGTCACGGCAAAGGCGGTCAGCGGCGCGGGCCCCAGCTCGCCCGCCTTGTGCACCTCGGCGAGGCGGCTCAGGGTCAGGGGAACGTAGACGCGCATGACGACCCGCTTTCACGAGGGAGGGATGTGGAGGGACAGAGAACCGGAAGCCATAGCCGAGGCCGATGCCAAAGCCGAAGCCGGAAGGTCAAGCAACAGGCCCCCAGAATACGCGCGGGAGTCCCCCTTCGAGCTGTGCCCCACCCCCGCCCCCCGCGTCACCCCGCACCCCCGCCCTTCACCCGCCCCACCCCGGCGCCCGCCCGGAATCGGACACCCCCGGCCACCCGGATAGGTGATCCCTCCGGCCCCCGCCCGCACCGCCCGCGCCCCTTGCACCCCCCGCCGCCGCCCCCGTACAAGATCCCCACAGAAGTTACTCCCCGGTACCAAAGGCGACCGGAACAGCGACCCCGGAGGCGACACGGCATGCACACGGCGATGAGCAAGGTAATGACCAGGCCCCGCCCCCGCCCGGCGGCCACCCGCCCACCGGGCCGCACGGACACCCGCCGCCCCTCGGCGCCCCGCACACCCCCGCGCCCCCTCAGGACCCCGCCCCAGCCCCCTCCGCACCCCACGGAACTCTTCGCCGAGCGCCTGCTCCTGGTCCTCAGCGGCCAGAAGCCTGTCCACTGGGCGGCCCGGCACATCGCCCACACGGCCTTCGACGACCTGACCCGCCTCGCCGCATCCGCCCCGCTGACCGTGAACGGCCGCCGCCCCACGGTCCACCGGATCGGCCACTACGAGCCACGGCCCGGCGTCTACGAGGTCTTCGCGAGGATCGGCACGGGCTCGGCCCTCAGGGCGCTGGCCTTCCGCCTGCATCTGGGCGAGGACGCTAGGTGGCGCTGCACGGCGGTGGAGGTGGGAGCCCCGGCCCCCTCCTAGCAACGCCGGGAGGCAACGCGAAGGGCCGGGCACCTCCCGGTGCCCGGCCCCACGTAACGCGACGCGGCTAAAACGCCCCGCGACTACTTCTTGCGGCGACGCCCGCCCTTCTGGGCCTTGCGCCGCTCCGCCCGCGTCATCCCGTCCGACTCGGACCGCGCACCCGCGTCCTCGGTCTCGAAGTCACCCTCGTCGACCCCGCCCTCGGCGTTCGGCGCCTGGAAGTGGAGACGGTCGGGCCGCTGCGGGGCGTCGAGCCCCTTGGCGCGGATCTCGGGACGGCCGCCACCGGCGGGAACGGCGTCCTTCTTCTCCAGCGAAGCCGCGTCCGACACCGGAACCTCCTCGACCTGCTGCTCGACCTGGACCTCCAGGTTGAACAGGTAGCCGACGGACTCTTCCTTGATGCCGTCCATCATGGCGTTGAACATGTCGAAGCCCTCGCGCTGGTACTCGACCAGCGGGTCCTTCTGCGCCATGGCCCGCAGGCCGATGCCCTCCTGGAGGTAGTCCATCTCGTAGAGGTGCTCGCGCCACTTGCGGTCGAGGACCGAGAGGACGACCCGCCGCTCCAGCTCACGCATGATCTCGGAGCCGAGCTGCTCCTCACGCGTCTCGTACTGCTGGTGGATGTCGTCCTTGATGGAGTCGGAGATGAACTCGGCGGTCAGACCCGCGCGGTCACCCGCGTCCTCCTCAAGCTCCTCGATGGTGACCTTCACCGGGTAGAGCTGCTTGAAGGCGCCCCACAGCCGGTCCAGGTCCCACTCCTCGGCGAAGCCCTCGGCGGTCTCCGCCGCGATGTACGCCTCGATGGTGTCGTCCATGAAGTGCGTGACCTGGTCCTGGAGGTCCTCGCCCTCCAGGACGCGGCGACGCTCGCCGTAGATGACCTCGCGCTGGCGGTTGAGGACCTCGTCGTACTTCAGGACGTTCTTACGGGTCTCGAAGTTCTGCTGCTCGACCTGCGACTGGGCGGACGCGATCGCGCGCGTCACCATCTTGTTCTCGATCGGCACGTCGTCCGGGACGTTCGCCATGGCCATCACGCGCTCGACCATCTGCGCCTTGAAGAGCCGCATCAGGTCGTCGCCGAGCGAGAGGTAGAAGCGGGACTCGCCGGGGTCGCCCTGACGGCCGGAACGACCGCGCAGCTGGTTGTCGATGCGGCGCGACTCGTGGCGCTCGGTGCCGAGGACGTAAAGACCGCCCAGGTCCTTGACCTCCTCGAACTCCGCCTTCACGGCACGCTCGGCCTTCTCCATGGCGGCGGGCAGCGCTGCGGCCCACTCCTCGACGTGCTCGACGGGGTCGAGGCCGCGCTGGCGCAGCTCCGCCTCGGCGAGGTCGTCGGGGTTGCCGCCGAGCTTGATGTCCGTGCCTCGTCCGGCCATGTTCGTGGCGACGGTGACGGCGCCCTTGCGGCCGGCCTGGGCGATGATCGGTGCCTCACGGTCGTGCTGCTTGGCGTTCAGGACCTCGTGCTGGACGCCGCGCTTGGAGAGCTGCTGGGAGAGGTACTCCGACTTCTCCACAGAGGTCGTGCCGACCAGGATCGGCTGGCCCTGCTCGTGCTTCTCGGCGATGTCGTCGACGACGGCGGCGAACTTCGCGACCTCGGTGCGGTAGATCAGGTCCGACTGGTCGGCGCGGACCATGGGCCGGTTCGTCGGGATCGGCACGACGCCCAGCTTGTAGATCTGGTGGAACTCGGCGGCCTCGGTCATGGCCGTACCGGTCATGCCGCAGAGGCCGGGGGTTTCCTTGCCGTCGTGGTCGTGGCGCTTGTAGAGGCGGAAGAAGTTCTGGAGGGTGATCGTCGCCAAGGTCTGGTTCTCGTCCTTGATGTCCACCCCTTCCTTCGCCTCGATCGCCTGGTGCATGCCCTCGTTGTAGCGGCGGCCCGCGAGGATACGGCCGGTGTGCTCGTCGACGATCATGACTTCGCCGTCGATGACGACGTAGTCCTTGTCGTTCTTGAAGAGCTCCTTGGCCTTGATGGCGTTGTTCAGATAACCGACGAGCGGGGTGTTCACCGACTCGTACAGGTTGTCGATGCCGAGCCAGTCCTCGACCTTGCCGACGCCGGACTCGTGGATGGCGACGGTGCGCTTCTTCTCGTCGACCTCGTAGTCGCCGGTCTCCTCGATGCCCTTGAGCTGGTTGCCGGGCTCACCCTTGGTGAGGCGGGTGACCAACTTGGCGAAGTCGCCGTACCACTTGGTGGCCTGGTCGGCGGGGCCGGAGATGATCAGCGGCGTACGGGCCTCGTCCACGAGGATCGAGTCGACCTCGTCGACGATCGCGAAGTTGTGGCCGCGCTGGACCAGTTCGTCCTTCGACCACGCCATGTTGTCGCGGAGGTAGTCGAAGCCGAATTCGTTGTTCGTGCCGTACGTGATGTCGCTCGCGTACTGCTCGCGGCGCTGGGCCGGCGTCATGTTGGCGATGATGCAGCCGACGGACAGACCCAGGAACTTGTGGACGCGGCCCATCATCTCGGAGTCGCGCTCGGCCAGGTAGTCGTTGACCGTGATGAGGTGCACGCCCTTGCCCGACAGGGCGTTGAGGTACGCGGGGAGGGTACCGACGAGCGTCTTGCCCTCACCGGTCTTCATCTCGGCCACAGATCCGAGGTGCAGCGCGGCGCCGCCCATCATCTGGACGTCGTAGTGCCGCTGGCCGAGGACGCGCTTGGCGGCCTCGCGCACCGTGGCAAAGGCTTCGGGGAGGAGGTCGTCAAGGGTCTCGCCTTCGGCGTAACGCTCCTTGTACTCCTCGGTCAGCGCGCGCAGCTCGGCGTCGGAGAGGCTGACGAAGTCCTCTTCGATGGAGTTGACCTGGTCCGCGATGCGGTGCAGCTTGCGCAGGATCTTGCCTTCGCCTGCACGCATGATCTTCGAGAGGACGGACACGGGGGTTGGTCTCCTTGCCGGTCGGGCCTGGCATGGTCGGTTTACTCATAGGGCAACGGCCATCGTAAGCGAGGAGCGGGCCGCGCCGGGAGGTCTGCCGATACGTCAACGGACGGGGGGCCTGGAAGGTGCCGGGTTGTGCCGATCAGCGCTCGGCGAAATGCGGGTCAAAGGTCGGCGAAAAGCACTGGCCCCTGGTCCCCGGCCCCCGCAGAATCACCGGATGGAGCCAGTCACCCTCACGACCGAACGCCTGATCCTGCGCACGTTCACGCCCGCCGACACCGACGAGACGTACGAAGCGTGCCAGGACGCCGACATCCAGCGCTGGACCACGGTCCCCTCGCCCTACGCGCACTCGGACGCGGCGGGCTTCGTGACGCGGATGGTGCCGGACGGCTGGCGCCACGACACGGAGTACACCTTCGCCGTACGGCCCAGGAGCGGCGGGCCCCTGGTCGCGGCCGCCAGCCTGCACCACCCGCGCTCGGGCGCCTGGGAGGTCGGCTTCTGGACCGCGAAGGAGTACCGCGGCAGCGGCTATATGACGGAGATCGTCCTCGAACTGGCCCGGTGGGCCTTCACCGATCTGGGCTGCACCCGCCTGGAGTGGCGCGCCGAGGTCGGCAACACGGGCTCGCGCGCGGTGGCGGAGAAGACGGGCTTCGTCGTCGAGGGCACCCTGCGCGGCGCGCTCCTGAACAAGACCACGCTCCGTGACTGCTGGGTGGGCGCCCTGCTGCCGAGCGACCTCGGCATGCCCTCGGCCCAGCCGTATCTGCCGGCCAGGCAATCGGCCGGGCAATCGGCAGGGGAATCAGCAGGGCAATCCGCCGGGGAGCCGACGGCGGAATCGGCCGTGGACGCGGCCATGGACCCGGCCAAGGGCTGAGCTCCGGCCCATCGGCGCAGGCCAGGAGCGTTGTCAGTGGCGACCCTTATCGTTTCCGGCATGACGAGCCTGCCGCGCCCCGCCATCGACCTCTCCGCCGACGAGGCCCGCCGTATCGCGCTCCGCGCCCAGGGGTTCATCGGCGCCCCGGACCGCAGGTCCGGCGTGCGGGGCGTGCTGCGGCATCTCGGCGCGGTCCAGCTCGACACGATCTCGGTCCTCGCCCGCTCGCACGAGCTCATTCCGTACGCCCGCCTCGGCGCCGTCGGCCGCGACAGGGTCGAGGCGGCGTACTGGGACGGAGTGTCGCCGGGCAATGGCCCCGCCCGGCCGCACGCCTTCGAGTACTGGTCGCACGCCGCGTGCATCCTGCCCATCGAGGAGTGGCCGCACTTCGCCTTCCGCCGCCGCGCCTACCGCACCCGCCCGCACTGGCACCACGACCTGCCCGACGGGGCGTACGACACGGTCATCAAGCAGCTCACCGCCGAAGGCCCCCTGACCGCCACGGAACTGGGCGGCGCGAAGAACAAGGGCGAGTGGTGGGACTGGTCGGACGCGAAGGTCGCCGTCGAGCGCGCCCTGATGTACGGCGAGGTGGTCTGCACCGAGCGCCGCAGCTGGAAGCGGGTGTACGACCTCGCCGAGCGCGCGATCCCGGACACGCTGCTCCATGACGACCTGGACGACGCGGAGTGCCTGCGCCGCCTGGTCCGCCTGGCCGGGCAGTCGCTCGGCGTGGGCACCCGCGCGGACATCGCGGACTATCACCGCCTCAAGGGCGAGCAGTTCGACGCCGTGGTCGCGGACTCGGGCCTGGTCCCGGTGACGGTGCAGGGCTGGGACAAGCCCGCCTGGGCCGATCCCGCGGCCCTGGAGACGGCCCCGCGCGGCCGCCACCGCACGACGCTCCTCTCGCCCTTCGACTCCCTGATCTGGGAGCGGGCGCGCACGGAGCGGATCTTCGGCTTCACCCACCGCCTGGAGGCTTATGTCCCCAAGCCCAAGCGGATCCACGGCTATTTCGCGATGCCGGTCCTGGCCGGGGGTCACCTGGTCGGCCGCGTGGACCCCGCCCGCGAGGGCAGCACGCTGGTCGCCAAGCAGGTGTCGCTCGACGGCGCCAAGGCCGTGCCCGCGGTGGCGCAGGCGCTCCGTGAGGCGGCGTCCTGGGTCGGCTGCGATTCCGTACGGGTGGAGCGGATGGACCGTCCCGAGCTGACCGCCGAGCTGGTCCGCGCCCTCGGCTGACGTCCCGGCCGGGCTTCGGCTGACGTCCCGGCCGGGTCTCACCTGATCTCGAGAATCTTCTCCCGCATCGCGTAGACGACCGCCTCCATCCTGGAGTGCAGCTGAAGCTTCTCCAGGATGTTGCGCACGTGGTTCTTCACGGTGTTCTCGGAGATGAACAACTCCTTCGCGATGTCGCGGTTGTTCATTCCCGTGGCCACCAGCTTGAGCACTTCCAGTTCGCGGTCGGTCAGCCGCGGCGCGGGCACCAGCCTGCGCTCGTCGGTGCGCTGGATCATCGACTTGAACTCGGTGAGCAGTTTCGACGCCATGGACGGGCTGATCTGCGACTGCCCGTCGGCCACCGCGCGAATCGCCGTGGCGACCTCGTCCGTGGAGATCTCCTTGAGGAGATAGCCCGTGGCGCCCGCCTTGATCGCGTCGTAGAGGTCCGCTTCCTCGTCGCTGATCGTCAGCATGATGATTTTGGCGCTGGGCGCGACCTCCTTGATGGAGGTGCACGCTTCGATGCCGCCGCGCTTGGGCATGCGTACATCCATCAGGATGATGTCCGGCAGCAGGTCCGCGGCCTTGTCCACCGCCTCGGCGCCGTCGCCCGCCTCCCCGACCACCTGGATGTCCTCCTCGGCCGCGAGGACGATCTCAAGGCCCCGGCGGAAGAGCGCGTGGTCGTCCACCACAAGGACCCTGATGGGCTCCTTGCGGGACGCGCCCGCATCCGTGCCGATGCCGATGCCGTCGTGGGCACCCTCATCCCGCATCGGTCCGAAGCTGTCCGCCATCGTTCCTCCCCCTGAAGGCCATGGCCCCGTTGTGCGTCGACTGCCGCCAACCCGGGGCAGCAGCACACCGGTTGGCCGGCTCCGCCCATGATTTCATGCCCGGACGGCCGCGCGTTGCGCGCAGGGGTCGCACGATGGTGCCCCTGGGGGCGCACAAGCACTCCAGGGGCACCGTCACATCCCTCGGCCGACCGGGGTCAGCCGCCGAGCGCACCGCCCCCGCCGCCCGATTCGGGCCGCGCGACCATCGGGTCGGTGTTGAGGCGGATGACGCCGTAGTCGTAAGCGTGCCGCCGGTAGACGACACTCGGTTCCTTCGACTCCGAGTCGACGAACAAGTAGAAGTCGTGCCCGACGAGTTCCATCTCGTAGAGCGCCTGGTCCAGTGACATCGGGGCCGCCACGTGGGTCTTCTCGCGGACCACGAGCGGGCCTTCGCCCTGGACCTCCAGTGAGCCGATCCTCTTGACGGGCACGCCGTCCGGCTCTTCGTCACGCGCGAGGGTGCCGTCGCCGTTGAGAGTCGCCGCGTCCGGCACCCGCTCGGCCACTTCGGCGGCGCTGAGCCTGCCGGTGCCGCGCCGGTTGTGGCGCTTCTCGTGCTGCTTGCGCAGTCGTGCGTCGAGCTTGGCCGTGGCAAGGTCGAGCGCGCCGTACGGATCGGCTGCCGAGGCCTCCGCGCGGATCACGGGCCCACGCCCGCGGAGGGTGATCTCCACGCGGTCGCAGCGGTCGGCCTGACGCGGGTTGGTTTCCTTGGACACCTCGACGTCGAGGCTGATCACCTTGCCGTCGAGCTTCTGGATCTTCTCCAGGTTCAGCTTCTCGGCCACGTGCTTGCGGAACCGCTCGGGCACCTCGGTCTTGCGGCCCTTGACGACGATGTCCACGCAGAACTCCGTTCCCGGATCGCCCCGCTTCGGCGGCGGAGCATCTCCCTTTTGCACCAGGCCCCGGTGACTCCCGGAGCCTCGGACTCGGTGACTTCCACCTCCTCCTCCCCCGCGAACAAGATCTCCACCCCGACCGGCCCGGTTGTTTGCAGAAAAAACCCGGCGACCGGCATTCCGATATGCGAGGGTCGGCGTCCGCCATTCCTCACAACCGAAGATATCTCGCTAGGACGGATGTCGTCACCCTCTACCGCTGCATACCTCCATTCAGGTGTATTGACCCTCTCACTACCTGCAACGATGCAAGTTCCCCGTCAGTTCCGGTTTATTCCGAAAGAATCCGGCGAGGAGGCGACAACAGCCGCAGTGATCGTGTTCTCGCACGCAATTTCACGGGCTGTTACCACCGCGACTCCCCCTTTACTTTCCGTGTGTACGTCACGTATTGCGCGGGCCGCCTCCGCCAGGGTCGCGCCCGTGGTCATCAGGTCGTCCACGATCACGACCCGGCCAGCGCCGGCCAGGAGCCGCCCGCCACCCGCGGTCACCTCGAGCGCACCCCGCAGATTCGCCTGCCGCTGCCGGGAGTTGAGCCCCGACTGATCGGCCACGGCACGGCGCTGGCGCAGCACGCACAGCACCCTGGCCCGCGTCCCGCCCCGCCGCAGCTCACCCGCAGCGGCCAGCGCGATCCGCCGTACCGGATCGTGGCCACGCGCCCGCACGGCCCGGCGGGCCGACGGCACGGGCACGAGCAGTACCTCAGCGTCACCACCCCTTGCGGCGTCATCACCTCCCGCAGCGTCAACACCTCCCGCGCCGCCACCCCGTACGCCTGCCGGAGTCCCGCTCTCCCGCAGTCCCGCACGCACCGCCCCGGCCAGCGACGCGCCCAGCGGCCCCGCGAGCCCCAGAGCACCCCGCTCCTTGTGCGCGAGCAGCACCGCCCGCACCGCGTTCCCGTACGGAGCCGCCGCATGCACCACCGGCAGCCCGTCCGGCCGGGGATCGGGCCGCACCCGGCGCGGCGCGCTACCGCACAGGGCATCGCCGCACTGAGCGCAGAGCGCCGTACGAGGCCTGCCGCAGCCTCCGCACTCGGCCGGCAGCACCAGATCGGTGAGGTCCTGCCACCACCCCGGCATGCCCACCACTGTGCCAAGGCGCGCGCGGCCCTGCCACCCCTGTGGATAACCACCTGTGGACAACTCCACGGCACCGGCAGGGTGTTACTCCTGTGGTTGCGGTGCGTGTCAGCCCGGATAGACCGGAGCCGACCCCTCCTTGACCGCCGTCTGCCACTGCGCACCGGTGGGCAGCCGCACGATCCCGTCGTCCGAGTGCGCAAGCAGCGGCTGCCGCTCGTCCTCGGAGGCCGCGATCTCCTTCACGCCGGTGAGGCCGGGCAGCGTCGTGCTCGCGGGCATCGAGCCGTCGCACTGGACGTACCGCATCTGCTGCACGCCGCCGGACTCGCGCCCGACCACCACGAGGCGGCTGCCACCCGCCCATGACATGGCGGTGACCTCCTCCATCTGCGGTGCGGCCCGGCGCAGTTCGACCACCGAGATGGCCGGCTGTTCGCCCTTGGCGCCCGTCCGCTCGACGCGGCCGATCTTCAGGGACGTCTTGCCGTCCTTCTTCACCAGGAGCGCGATCCGCACGCCGTCGGCCGACACGCGCACCGCCTCGATCCGCCCGTCGAGGTTCGCGATCTCGACCGGCATCGGCTCTCCCGCACCCTGGTCGAGCCAGAGCAGCCGCGGGCGCTTCGGGTCGCGGTCGGCGACCCAGAGGTCACCGCGGCCGTCCCAACTGGGCGTGGAGAGACCGTCCTCCTCCGACTTGGCCTTGCTGCGCACCTCCGGCTTGCCGAGCGGCGCCTCGGAGACCAGCGACCCCATGTAGAGCGAACGCCCGTCGAGCGACACCCCTGCCGCCCGCTCCTCGTCGCGCGAGACGGCCGCCGAGCGCAACGGCTGCTCGCCACTGCCCAGCTTCCCCGGCACGGGCTCCGTGCTCGCCCCGCCGCCCTGGCTGGCCGGCATCCGCACCAGGCGCTGCTTGTCGTCGATGAAGTACTGGTAGTCGGGGTGCTCCGCGGTGCGGCGCGAGGCGACGGACTCGGCCCGCTCCTTGCTCAGGACGCACAGCTGCGAGCCGTTGCGGCGCTGCAACTCCACCTCCTCGACGCCGGACGACGTCAGGTCCTGGAGCGTGAAGAGCATTTGCGCGGCCATCTCGGTGCACCGCTCCTGGTCCGCCGTATCGGCCTTCGCGTTCAGCGGCACCGTCAGCTTGCCCTGTTCGTCGGGCGCCAGCGTCTTGGTGCCCGCCTTGAGCTTGGTGCCCGTCGGGAAGCGGGTGCCCACGACCTGCTTGAGCCACGTGGTGGGACCGTCGAGCAGCGCCTTGACGGTCTCCGTCACGGGGTCTATTCGCTGGCGTATGTAGACGGGATCGGCGACGAGTCCTTGCTGACCGCCCGCCGTACCCGAGGAACCGGCCGCACGCGTCGCGAAGTAGTACTTGTTGACGGACCAGTAGATCCGCTGGAAGTCGGACTGCCCGAGCACGACCCCCGGCGGCACCCGGTCGATCCGCCACTCCTTGCCGTTGGAACCGTCCTGCTGGGTGAGGTGGACGACCTGGTTGTAGGCGGCGTCGTCGAGCTGGTACGCGTGCTCCTTGTCGACCGTGGCGACCTTGCGCCCGGTCAGCGGGAACGAACGGCCGCTCTCGCGGTCGTCACCGACACTGCCCGATCCCGTACTGGGCCCGTTCTCCAGGACCGTCGTCCGCGCACCGGGGTCCCAGGTCCTGGACGCTTCCTTGGTCAGATACTTGCGCGCCATCGCGAAATCGGGGTCATCGCTGGTCAGCGCCTCCAGGAAGCCCTGGACGATCTCCGAGGGGCCCGCGTCGTCGGCGGGCGGCATCGCGTAGACCCGGACCTGCGACTGCGAGTCGGGGCGCTGGGAGGCGTCGACGGCCTTGAGGTTGCCGCTGTCGGGCATCGAGGCGCAGCCCGCGAGCAGCACTCCGCAGCAGCCGAACAGCAGGCCGGCGCGCAGCGGACGCCGGTGGCGCCGGTACGCGGGTACGTGAGCGCGGCGATCGTGGTCAGCGCCCACGTGAGGCCTCCCCTTCCCTGGCGGGATCCGTTTCCGTTTCCCCCGCCTCGCTGACGGGATCCGTTTCCGTCGTCGGCTCACCGGCTCTCCGGGCCACCTCCGACGGAGGTCCGTCCGACGGGCGCCCGTCGGACGCGGGGACCTCGGAGGCGCGTCCCCCGGACGCGGGGACCTCGGACGCGTGTCCCCCGGCCGCGGCCTCCCCCGGCTCCTCGCCGCTCGGCAGAGCGTCGTCCAGCGGCCGCCGCGGTACGACCCGCGACCCGTTGCCCGGCAACGCGGTCGGATCCGCCGTGGCCGGAGGCTGCGCGAGTCGCGGCGCGATCGGCGCCCTCGCGGGCACCGGCGGCGGCACCCGCTCCGCCGCCGAGGGCTGCGCGGGCACCGTGGCGAGCTTGTTCGTGCCGCCCAGCGGCAGACCGGCGTCGTTCAGACCGCGGTGGCGCCGCGAATCGTCGGGCTCCAGCGGTATCGGCGAGCCCCGCAGCGGCTCGTCCGCCGTGCGCGGCAGCGTCAGACGGAACTGCGAACCGCCGCCCGGCTCGCCCCACGCCTGGAGCCAGCCGCCGTGCAGCCGCGCGTCCTCCAGGGCGATGGAGAGCCCCAGACCCGTACCGCCGGTGGTACGCGCGCGTGCCGGGTCGGCCCGCCAGAAGCGGCTGAACACGCGGGTCGCCTCGCCGGGCTTGAGCCCCACTCCATAGTCCCGCACCGCGACCGCGACCGCGCCGCCCGCCGCGGCGAGCCGCACCACGACGTCCCGGCCCTCGCCGTGCTCCACGGCGTTGACCACGAGGTTGCGCAGGACCCGCTCCACCCGGCGGGCGTCGGCCTCGGCGACCACGGGCTGCTCGGCCCCGACGATCCGCACGTGCGTCCCCTTGCGCTCCGCGAGCGGCTCGGCGCCGCCCACGACCCGTCGTACGACCTCGCGCAGGTCTATCGGCTCGGCCTCCAGAGCCGCCGCGCCCGCGTCGAACCGGCTGATCTCCAGGAGATCGGCGAGCAGCGTCTCGAACCGGTCGAGCTGGTCGGCGAGCAGCTCGGCGGAGCGCGCCGTCACCGGATCGAAGTCCACGCGCGCGTCGTGGATGACATCGGCGGCCATCCGTACGGTCGTCAGCGGCGTACGCAGCTCGTGCGAGACGTCCGAGACGAACCTGCGCTGCATCCGCGAGAGCTGCTCCAGCTGCTGGATCTTCAGCGTGAGGTTCTGCGCCATCTTGTTGAAGGCCTCGCCGAGCCGCGCGATGTCGTCCTCGCCGGTGACCTTCATACGTTCCTGGAGGCGCCCGGCGGACAGCCGCTCGGCGATGCCCGCGGCCATCCGTACCGGCGTGACGACCTGGCGCACCACCAGCCAGGCGATGGCGCCGAGCAGCACCACGACGAACAGGCCCGCGGTGGCCAGCGTCGTCCTGACGACGCCGAGGGACTCCTCCTCCTGCGTCAGCGGGAAGAGGTAGTACAGCTGGTAGGGCTGTCCGTCCGGGTCGTTCAGACGCTTGCCGATGACGAGGCCGGGCTGGGCTTCACGGCCGTCGTTGAAGACGATGCGGGTATTGCTCTGATACGCCCTGGTGCCCTTGTCGACGCTGTCGCGCAGCGCCTCGGGCACGCTCTGGATCGGGTCCACGCCCCCGGAGGCACGCGGCCCGCGCGCGCTGGCGTCGCGCGTGGACGTCGGGCTCAGCGTCACCACGTTGAACGCGCTCTGCCCGCCGCTGGAGAGCTGCTCCACCAGGTCGGACATCCATACGGCGATGGGCGGCGTCGTCCCGCCGTCGGACGTGCCGCCGCCGCTGTCCTGCCCGGAGCGCGGCCGGGCGGCGTTCGCCTCGTCCTGCGCGGCCCGGAATCCGCCGTCAGCCTGGCTCTGCGAAGCCTTCACCTTGGCCTTGAGCAGGCCGTTGTTCACCGAGCTCAGGACGGCGAAACCCAGCATCAGGACCACGCCGAGCGACATGAGCAGCGTCGTGGCGACGACCTTCAGCTGGATGTTGCGCCGCCACAGCCGCAGCGCGGGCAGCAGCGGCCGCCGCACCCAGCGCGCGAAGAGCCGCAGGACGGGGCTGCCCTGCACCCCGTCCTGCAACAGCAGACCACCGTCGAGCAGCCGCCCGAACGTGGAGCCGCGCCGTCCCGGTCCGCCAGTCCGCCCCGAGCGGCCCCCCGGAGCCCCGGGCGGTACGGGGGAACTGTCCCGGGACATGTCAGCTCGGTCCGGCCTTGTAGCCGACACCACGGACGGTCACCACGATCTCCGGGCGCTCGGGGTCCTTCTCGACCTTCGAGCGCAGCCGCTGGACGTGCACGTTCACCAGCCGGGTGTCGGCCGCGTGGCGGTAGCCCCAGACCTGCTCGAGGAGCACCTCACGCGTGAACACCTGCCACGGCTTGCGGGCCAGCGCCACCAGGAGGTCGAACTCCAGGGGCGTCAGCGCGATCGACTGGCCCTCGCGCTTCACGGAGTGCCCCGCCACGTCGATGACCAGGTCACCGATGGCGAGCTGCTCCGGCGCGGGCTCCTCGGACCTGCGCAGCCGCGCCCTGATGCGGGCCACGAGCTCCTTCGGCTTGAAGGGCTTCACGATGTAGTCGTCGGCACCCGACTCAAGACCGACCACCACGTCAACGGTGTCGCTCTTGGCCGTAAGCATGACGATCGGCACCCCGGACTCCGCCCTGATCAGGCGGCACACCTCGATGCCGTCGCGGCCCGGCAGCATCAAATCCAGCAGTACAAGATCCGGCTTTGCCTCCCGGAAAGCGGCCAGCGCCTTGTCGCCATCAGCTACGAACGACGGCTCAAAACCTTCACCACGCAGCACAATCCCGAGCATCTCGGCCAGTGCGGTGTCGTCGTCGACGACAAGGACTCGTCCCTTCATGCCTGACATCATCCCATTAGCTCATCGATACCTGGCGTGACCTGGCACACAGCTCGCCCAGGCCCCCTGCTGTCACGGGCGACACGACGCCTTCCTCGGTGACGATGGCCGTCACCAGTTCCGGCGGCGTCACATCGAACGCGGGGTTGTACGCCTGGGTCCCCAGAGGTGCCACCGCGATCCCGCCTCCCGCCTCGAATCCGGCCATCGGCACATACGGTGCCGTGACCTCCGTCACTTCCTGACCCGCCCGCTGTTCCACCTCGATGGACGCTCCGTCCGGGGTGTCCGGGTCCACGGTCGTGACCGGCGCCACCACGATGAACGGAACGTGGTGATAGCGGGCGAGCACAGCGAGCGGATAGCTCCCCACCTTGTTGGCCACCGAACCGTCGGCCGCGATGCGGTCGGCACCGATCAGCACGGCGTCCACCTCACCGGCGGCGAACAACGATCCCGCCGCGTTGTCCGTAAGCAAGGTGTACGCCATTTCGGCCCGCGCCGCCTCATACGCGGTCAGCCTCGAACCCTGCAGCAAGGGACGCGTCTCGTCCACCCACAGCCTGCGAAGACGCCCCGCCCGGTGCGCGGCGAGGGCCACCGCGAACGCCGTCCCCTCACCTCCGGAGACCAGCGCCCCGGTGTTGCAGTGGGTGAGGATGCGGTGGCCGCCGCCCGGCAGCATCTCGTCGAGCAGCGCGAGGCCGTGCACCGCCATCTGCGCGCTGGCCTCGGCGTCCTCCCTGTGCAGCGCACGCGCGGCCGCGAGCGCCGCGGCGGCCGCCGCCTCCCGGTCGGCCCCTCCCCCGACCGCCGAGCGGTACGCCGCCAGGGCCCTGCGCACGCCGTGGCCGAGGTTGACCGCGGTGGGCCGGGCCCCCGCGATCGCGACCGCCGCCTCTTCCACGTCGAAGCCGCGGGCGGCGGCCAGCGCGACGCCGTAGGCACCGGCGATACCGAGCAGCGGCGCCCCGCGCACCGCGAGCGTGCGGATCGCCTGCACCAGGGCGGGCGCGTCCGTGCAGACCAGCTCCGTCTCTTCGCCGGGCAGCCTGGTCTGGTCGAGGAGGACCAGTACGGGGCCCTCCGGCGGCTCGGCCCAGCGGATCGCGGGGATCGCGGGGAGCGCCGAGGTCGCCTCTTTCATCGGGTGCGCTGAACTCATCGGGGTTTCGGTGGGCCGTATGTCCTCGCCTGATTGCGCAAACTGATCAGCCATCCGCCCAGTCTGCCCCGTACCTGTCGGACAATTGAAGGTGTGCAGCCCATACGCTGCCCGGTCACCGCAAGGGTGTGCCGTGGCACGATGGCTGCCAACCGGCCGCCGCGACCGCGGACGGGCACCGTGAAGGAGCGACGATGAACGACACTCCGGGCTGGGCTTCGCCCGGATCTGCCCCCTCCGACGGACAGGACTCGGGCAAGGGCGAACCCGCCGAGCCCGCGGCCAACCCCGAAGGACCGCCGTCGAAGTGGTCCAAGGAGCAGCCGCCGCCCGCCCAGTGGTCCGCCCCGAGCCCGCCGCCGCCCGGCCAGACCCCGCCTCCGCCGCCTCCGCCGTCCGGCGGTGGCTGGGGCGGCGGACGCCCTGGCGGCCCCGGCTCCGGTGGCCCCGGCGGCTACCCCGGCTGGGGCGCGTGGCAGGGCCCGCCGCCCGCCGCCAAGCCCGGCGTCATCCCGCTGCGGCCGCTCGGCGTCGGCGAGATCCTGGACGGCGCGGTCTCCACGATGCGTACGTACTGGCGCACGGTGCTCGGCATCTCCCTGGCCGTGGCCGTGTTCACGGAGATCCTCGTCATCCTGCTCCAGGGGCTCGTCCTCGACGACAGCGCGAGCACGGAGGCCCTCGACGACCCGAGCGCGACCGTCGGCGAACTGACCCGTGCCCTCGGCGACACCCTGCTGAGCTCGGGCGTGATCCTGGTGATCACCCTGCTCGGCACGATCGTCGCCACCGCCCTGCTCACCACGGTCACCAGCCGCGCGGTGCTCGGCAAGCCGGTCACCACGGCAGAGGCCTGGCAGGACGCCAAGCCGCAGCTGCCGCGGCTGTTCGGCCTGACGCTGCTGCTTCCGCTCATCGGCGCCGCGATCGTCGCCGCCGGCACCCTGCCCGGCGTACTCGTCGCGGTGGCCGGGTCGTCCGAGGCCGGCATCAGCCTCGCCGTGCTCGGCGGATTCGCCGCCGGGATCGTCGCCATCTGGCTGCTCGTCCGCTTCTCGCTCGCCTCGCCCGCCCTGATGCTGGAGAAGCAGGGCGTGAAGAAGTCGATGACCCGCTCCGCGAAGCTGGTCCGCGGCTCCTGGTGGCGGGTGTTCGGCATCCAGCTGCTCGCCGCGGTCATCGCCAACGTAGTGGCGTCGATCATCGTCATCCCCTTCACCCTCATCGCGGGCGCCCTGAGCGGCGACGGCGTCACCGGCTTCCTCGACGGCGGCACCGGCGACCTCGGCTGGACCTTCCTGATCGTCAGCGGCGTCGGCTCGGTCATCGGCTCGATGCTCACGTTCCCGATCACCGCGGGTGTCACCGTGCTCCTCTACGTCGACCAGCGCATCCGCCGCGAGGCCCTCGACCTCGAACTGGCGCGCGCGGCGGGCCTCCAGGGCACCGGCGGCTCCAACGCCCCCGGCAGTGCCCCCGGAACTCCCGGGAGCTGATGCGGTGACGGGGGCAGTGCCGCACGGCGCGAGAACGGTCACTTCACTGGTACGAGGCACCGGCGACGACACCCCGCCGGTGACGATCCCGCGCGACCCCGCACGCGAGGCCGCCGAACGCGAACTGTCCAAGCCGCCGTACCACGAGAACGACCCCAGCCTCCTCCAGCGCGCCCTGAACCGCTTCTGGGAGTGGGTCGACGACCTGTTCACCGCAGCCTCGGGGGCAACCCCGGGCGGCGGCCTGGGACTTCTGGTCATCGTCGTCGCCGTGCTGGCCCTCGTCGCGTTGCTGTGGTGGCGCCTCGGCACCCCGCACCGCGCCCCCGCATCGGCCCCGGCCCTCTTCGACGACCGCCCGCGCACGGCCGCGGAACACCGCGCCGCCGCCGAGGCGCACGCCGCCGCGGGCCACTGGAACCAAGCCGTCCAGGAGCGCATGCGCGCCGTGGTCCGCTCCCTGGAGGAACGCGCCCTCCTCGACCCCCGCCCCGGCCGAACGGCGGACGAAGCCGCAGCGGAAGCCTCCCGCACCCTCCCGGCCCACACCGCCGAACTCCACACGGCAGCACAGTCCTTCGACGCCATCACGTACGGCGGCCGCACCGCCACCCCCCAGACCTACCACCAGCTGAGCACCCTGGACGATTCCCTGCTCCGGACCAAGCCCAAGCTGAGCCCCACCCCCCAGGGAGCCCCCCAGTGACGGCCCCCCAAAACCCCGAACCCAACCCGCCCAACGCCCACCCCGAAACCGACCCACCCAACCCTCACCCCGCAGCCGGCCCGCACGGCGCCGCCCAGCCCGCAGCCGACCCGCACGGCGCCACCCAGCCCGCAGCCGGCCCGCCCAGCGCCACCCACCCCGGAGCCGCAACTCCCGGCGCCCCCCTCCCCGGAGACGCAACGCCAAGCACCGGCTTCCCCGGAGCCAGCCCGCACAGCACCCGCCTCCCCCGAGCCGCAACGCCCAGTGCCACCCACCCCGGAGGCGCAAGGCCAAGCACCGCCCTCCCCGGAGCCGACGCGGCCGCACCCACCGCCCCCCTCACCGAAGCAGCCGCCCCCGCTTCCCCGACGTCCTCCGCCCCCACCCCCCGCCATCTCTGGACCCGAACCCGCGGCATCCTCCTCGCCCTGGTACTCCTCCTGGCAGCCGCCATCGCCATCGCGGCCGTCCGTTCCGGCGGCCAGCACGGGCGCCTCGACCCGCGTTCCGCCGACCCCTACGGCAGTCGCGCCGTCGCCGAACTCCTCGCCGACCGAGACGTATCCACCCGCGTGGTCACCACCTCCGAAGAGGCCAGGACCGCGGCAGGTCCGGACACCACGCTCCTCGTGGCCTCCCCCGACCGCCTCACGGAGCGCCAGCAAAAGCGCCTCCGCACGGCCACCGAGGACTCCAGGGGCCGCACCGTCCTCCTCGCCCCCGGCACCCCCTCGGTCAGCACCCTCGCCCCCGGGGTCACCGCGGACGCCACCCCCAGCCTCGACTCGACGCTCTCCCCCCGCTGCTCCCTCCCCGCCGCCGAGCGCGCGGGCTCCGCCGACGTGGGCGGCCTCCGCTACGACACCCTCGCCCCGGACGCCGAAGCCTGCTACCTCAGCGACGGCCTGCCCAGCCTCCTGCACCTCCCGGCAGCCAGGGGAGGCGGCGACACCGTCGTACTGGGCGCCCCCGACATCCTCTTCAACGACCGCCTGGACAAGCAGGGCAACGCCTCACTGGCCCTGCAACTCCTCGGCTCCCGAACCCACTTGGTCTGGTACCTCCCCTCCCTCTCAGACGACGCAGCCACCGACGAAGCCGACCGCGACTTCTTCGACCTGATCCCCGACGGCTGGCTCTGGGGAACCCTGCAACTCACCATCGCCGCCGCACTCGCCGCCCTGTGGCGCGCCCGCCGCCTCGGCCCGCTGGTCCCCGAACGCCTCCCCGTGGCCATCCGCGCCTCCGAAACCGTCGAAGGCCGAGCCCGCCTCTACCGCAAGGCCAACGCCCGCGACCGCGCGGCCGCCGCCCTCCGCTCGGCCACCCGCACCCGCATCGCCCCCCTCATCGGTGTAACCCCCGGCCAGGCCCACGCCCCCGAGACCCTGCTCCCCGCCCTCTCCGCCAGGCTCCGCACCCCCGGCCAGGACCTGCACCCCCTCCTCTTCGGCCCGCCCCCGGGCAACGACGCAGCCCTCATCACCCTCGCCGACCAACTCGACGCCCTCGAAAAAGAGGTACGTACTTCATGATGGACCCGACCACTGACAACGCCGAGAACCCCGCGAGCTCCGGCAGCGCCCGCTCCTCCCTGGAGTCCCTGCGCACCGAGATCTCCAAGGCCGTGGTCGGCCAGGACCCCGCGGTAACGGGCCTCGTCGTGGCCCTCCTCTGCCGCGGCCACGTCCTCCTCGAAGGCGTCCCCGGAGTCGCGAAGACCCTGCTGGTCCGCGCACTCGCCGCATCCCTCGAACTCGACACCAAACGCGTCCAGTTCACCCCGGACCTGATGCCGAGCGACGTCACCGGCTCCCTCATCTACGACGCCCGCACCACCGAGTTCTCGTTCCAGCCGGGCCCGGTCTTCACCAACCTCCTGCTCGCCGACGAGATCAACCGCACCCCGCCCAAGACCCAGTCCTCCCTCCTCGAAGCGATGGAGGAACGCCAGGTCACGGTCGACGGCACCCCGCGCCCCCTCCCGGAGCCCTTCCTCGTCGCGGCCACCCAGAACCCCGTCGAGTACGAAGGCACGTACCCGCTCCCCGAAGCCCAGCTGGATCGTTTCCTCCTCAAGCTCACCGTCCCCCTCCCCTCCCGCCAGGACGAGATCAACGTCCTCACCCGCCACGCGGAAGGCTTCAACCCCCGCGACCTGCACGCCGCCGGCATCCGCCCCGTGGCAGGCCGCGCCGACCTGGAAGCGGCCCGCGCCGCCGTCGCCAAGACCTCCGTCTCCCCCGAGATCACCGCCTACGTGGTGGACATCTGCCGCGCCACCCGCGACTCCCCGTCCCTCACCCTGGGCGCCTCCCCCCGAGGCGCGACCGCCCTGCTCTCCACGGCCCGCGCCTGGGCCTGGCTGACGGGCCGCGACTACGTCATCCCCGACGACGTGAAAGCCCTCGCCCTGCCCACCCTCCGCCACCGCGTCCAACTCCGCCCGGAGGCCGAGATGGAGGGTGTGACGGCCGACTCCGTCATCAACGCGATCCTCGCCCACGTCCAGGTCCCCCGCTGATGGCCCTCACCGGCCGCACGGCCCTCCTGGCGGCCCTCGGCAGCCTCCCCGTAGGCATCTGGGACCCCAGCTGGACCGGCATCCTCGCCGTGAACGCCCCGCTGGCCCTGGCGTGCGCCTGCGACTTCGCCCTCGCCGCTCCCGTACGCCGCCTCGGCCTGACCCGCACCGGGGACACTTCCGTACGCCTGGGCGAATCCGCCGACGTCGAACTGACCGTCACCAACCCCTCCGGCCGCCCCCTGCGCGCCCTGATCCGCGACGCCTGGCCCCCCAGCAGCTGGCAGCCCGGCACCGAGATCGAGGCATCCCGCCACCGCCTGACGATCCCTCCGGGCGAACGCCGCCGCCTCACGACCCGCCTGCGCCCGACCCGCCGCGGCGACCACCGGGCGGACCGCGTCACCATCCGCTCGTACGGCCCCCTGGGCCTCCTCACCCGCCAGGGCAGCCACAAGGTCCCGTGGACACTCCGGGTCCTGCCACCCTTCGCCAGCCGCAAGCACCTCCCGTCCAAGCTGGCCCGCCTGCGCGAACTCGACGGCCGGACCAGCGTCCTGACCCGAGGCCAGGGCACGGAATTCGACAGCCTCCGCGACTACGTCCCCGGCGACGACACCCGCTCCATCGACTGGCGCGCCACCGCCCGCCAGTCCAACGTCGCGATCCGCACCTGGCGCCCCGAACGCGACCGCCACATCCTGCTCGTCCTCGACACGGGCCGCACCTCGGCCGGCCGCGTCGGCGACGCCCCGCGCCTCGACGCCTCGATGGACGCGGCCCTGCTCCTCGCGGCCCTGGCCTCCCGTGCGGGAGACCGCGTGGACCTCCTCGCGTACGACCGCCGGGTACGCGCCCTGATCCAGGGCAAAGCAGCAGGTGACGTGCTCCCCTCGGTGGTGAACGCCCTGGCCGCACTCGAACCGGAACTCGTCGAGACGGACGCCAGAGGCCTGACGTCAACAGCCCTCCGCACCGCGACCCGAAGCTCTTTGATCGTGCTGCTGACCAGCCTCGACGCAGCACCCATCGAAGAGGGCCTGCTCCCCGTACTCTCCCGGCTCACCCAGCGCCACACAGTCGTCCTCGCATCGGTGGCCGACCCTCACATAGAGCAGATGGCCAAGTCCCGGGGAACAACAGAGGCCGTGTACGACGCGGCAGCCGCAGCCCAAGCCCACACGGAACGCCACCGCACGGCAGAACAACTCATGCGGCACGGCGTCACAGTCGTAGACGCCACCCCCACGGACCTGGCCCCGGCCCTGGCAGACGCATACCTGTCCCTAAAG
>NZ_JBNNJZ010000087.1:0-22268 GCF_050270335.1 Streptomyces sp. NPDC059900 | reverse complement strand
ACGCAGTACGGGCGTCAGCCGGTCATCGGCGGCAGAAGCCGTCTCGTCGGCATCCGTGTGCGACATCTGGCCGTACCCCCTTCCCAATCAAAGGTTCTCGGCAATACCTTATGGCTCTCGGCTGACCCAAGGAGGACTTTCCCGTGGCAGACCGCACACCCCCGCTCGGGATCGAGGAGCTGCGTGCTCTCGTCGCGAGCGGCGAGATCGACACTGTCGTCCTGGCCTTCCCCGATATGCAAGGGCGGCTCCAGGGCAAGCGGTTCGCCGCCCGCTTCTTCCTCGACGACGTCCTGGAGCACGGCACGGAGGGCTGCAACTACCTCCTGGCGGTCGACGCGGAGATGAACACCGTCGAGGGCTACGCCATGTCCTCATGGGACCGCGGCTACGGCGACTTCGCCATGCACCCGGACCTCAGCACCCTGCGCCGCGTCCCCTGGAACGAAGGCACCGCGATGCTCGTCGCGGACCTCGCCTGGAACGACTCCTCGCCCGTCGTGGCCGCGCCCCGCCAGATCCTGCGCCGCCAGCTCGACCGGCTCGCCGAGCTCGGCTACACCGCCAACGTCGGCACGGAGCTCGAGTTCATCGTCTTCAAGGACACCTACGAACAGGCCTGGGACGCGGGCTACAAGGCCCTGACCCCGGCCAACCAGTACAACATCGACTACTCCGTGCTCGGCACCGGACGCATCGAGCCGCTCCTGCGCCGTATCCGCAACGAGATGGCGGCCGCCGGGCTCGTCGTCGAGTCGGCCAAGGGCGAGTGCAATCCTGGCCAGCACGAGATCGTCTTCCGCTACGACGACGCCCTGGTCACCTGCGACCAGCACGCCATCTACAAGACCGGCGCCAAGGAGATCGCGTCCCAGGAAGGTGTCTCGCTGACCTTCATGGCCAAGTACAACGAGGCCGAGGGCAACTCCTGTCACATCCACCTCTCGCTCGCCGACGCGGACGGCACCAACGCCATGGCCGGTGACGGACCCGGCGGCATGTCCGCCGTCATGCGGCACTTCCTGGCCGGGCAGCTCGCGGCCCTGCGGGAGTTCTCGCTGCTGTACGCGCCCAACATCAACTCGTACAAGCGGTTCAGGCCCGGCTCGTTCGCGCCGACCGCCGCCGCCTGGGGTTACGACAACCGCACCTGCGCCCTGCGCGTCGTCGGTCACGGCCGCTCGATGCGCTTCGAGAACCGCCTGCCGGGCGGCGACGTGAACCCGCACCTCGCGGTCGCCGGACTCGTGGCCGCCGGTCTGCACGGCATAGAGCAGAAGCTCGAACTGCCCGAGGAGTGCACGGGCAACGCCTACACCGGTGAGTACGCCCATGTCCCCACCACCCTGCGCGAGGCCGCCGAGCTCTGGGAGAACAGCGCCATCGCCAAGGCGGCCTTCGGCGACGAGGTCGTCGCGCACTACAGCAACATGGCCCGGGTCGAGCTGGACGCCTTCGACTCCGCGGTGACCGACTGGGAGCTCCGCCGCTCCTTCGAACGCATGTGAGGCACCCTTGCTCGAGGTACTGAATCCGGCGACCGAACAAGTCGTCGCGACCGTCCCCGCCGCCACCCCGCAGGACGTCGACGCCGCCGTCGTACGCGCGGCGCAAGCACAGGCGAAGTGGGCCGCCGCGGCCCCCGCCGACCGGGCGCGCCTGCTGCGCCGCTTCGCGGCAGTGGTGGACGAACACATCGAAGAGCTGGCCCAGTTGGAGGTCCGCGAAGCCGGTCACGTCATCGGCAACGCACGCTGGGAGGCCGGCAACGTCCGCGATCTCCTGGACTTCGCGGCCGGGGGAGTGGAGCGGCTCAGCGGCCGCCAGATCCCCGTACCCGGCGGCCTGAACGTCACGATCCTCGAACCCCTCGGGGTCGTCGGCGTCATCGCCCCCTGGAACTTCCCGATGCCCATCGCCGCCTGGGGCACCGCCCCGGCGCTCGCGGCGGGCAACGCGGTCATCCTCAAGCCCGCCGAGACGACCCCGCTCACCACACTGCGCCTGGCCGAACTCGCCCTGGAGGCGGGCCTCCCCGAGGACCTCTTCCAGGTCCTGCCCGGCGCGGGCGACGTCGCGGGCAACGCCCTGGTCGAGCACCCCGGCGTCGCCAAGATCGTGTTCACCGGCTCCACCCCCGTCGGCAAGCAGATCATGACCAAGTGCGCCGACCGCGTGAAGCGCCTGACGCTCGAACTCGGCGGCAAGAGCCCGAACATCGTCTTCGCCGACGCGGACGTGGAGGCAGCCGCCCTCGCCGCCCCCATGTCGTACCTCGACAACTCGGGCCAGGACTGCTGCGCCCGCACCCGCATCCTGGTCCAGCGCTCGGTCTACGACCGCTTCCTGGACATCGTGCGGCCCGCGATCGAGTCGGTCGTCGTCGGCGACCCGTCCGACGAGAAGACCCAGATGGGCCCGCTGATCTCCAGGTCCCAGCTGGAGCGCGTGCGCTCGTACGTGCCCTCCGGCGCCGGAATCCGGGGCACGGCCCCCGAAGGCCCCGGCTTCTGGTTCCCGCCGACGCTGCTGACCGAAGCCGACGCCGGTGCCGGCTCTCCGGTGGCGACTCAGGAGGTCTTCGGACCCGTAGCCGTGGTCCTGCCCTTCGACGACGAGGCCGACGCGATCCGCCTCGCCAACGCGACCGAATACGGCCTGTCCGGGTCGATCTGGACCCGGGACGTGGGCCGTGCGCTGCGGGTCTCGGGCGCCGTCCAGGCCGGGAACCTGTCCGTCAACTCGCACTCCAGCGTGCGCTATTGGACCCCGTTCGGGGGTTACAAGCAGTCCGGCCTGGGCCGTGAGCTCGGCCCGGACGCGCTCGCCGCCTTCACGGAAACCAAGAACGTCTTCATCAGCACGGAAAGCCCGGAGGCCTGAGCACCCATGACCGAAGCAAGCATCTGCCGCCGCCTGGTCGGCCGCACCGCAGTCATCACCGGCGCGGGCAGCGGCATCGGCCTCGCCACCGCGCGCCGCCTCGCCTCCGAGGGCGCGCACGTCGTCTGCGGCGACATCGACGAGAGCGCGGGCAAGGCCGCCGCCGACGAGGTGGGCGGACTCTTCGTCAAGGTCGACGTGACCGACGCCGAGCAGGTCGAAGCGCTCTTCAAGGCCGCGTACGACACCTATGGCTCGGTCGACGTCGCCTTCAACAACGCGGGCATCTCGCCGCCGGACGACGACTCCATCCTGGACACGGGCCTCGAGGCCTGGAAGCGCGTCCAGGAGGTCAACCTCACCTCCGTCTACCTCTGCTGCAAGGCCGCCATTCCCTACATGCGGCGCCAGGGCAGGGGCTCCATCATCAACACCGCGTCGTTCGTGGCGAAGATGGGCGCGGCGACGTCCCAGATCTCGTACACGGCTTCCAAGGGCGGCGTCCTCGCCATGTCCCGCGAGCTGGGCGTGCAGTTCGCCCGCGAGGGCATCCGGGTGAACGCCCTGTGCCCGGGCCCGGTCAACACCCCGCTCCTCCAGGAGCTCTTCGCCAAGGACCCCGAGCGGGCCGCCCGCCGCCTGATCCACATCCCCGTGGGGCGCTTCGCCGAGGCCGACGAGCTCGCCGCCGCCGTGGCGTTCCTCGCCTCCGACGACTCCTCGTTCGTGAACGCCACGGACTTCCTGGTCGACGGCGGCATCTCGGGCGCGTACGTCACGCCCGTGTAGTCCGTCCGCCCTGTAGTTCATCCTCCGGCAACCACCCCGTCAGCCGGGCGTCGCACGACGCCCGGCTGACCTGCGTAAACACGGGAGTGTGTTCGTGAACTTCAAGCGCCGCGCCGTCGCGGCAGCAGCAGTGATCGCCGTCGCCGGAGCCGGTCTCGTCACCGTCCAGGCCACCGCGGAAGCCACCCAGCCGGTGCGGTCCCAGCCGAAGGACTGCCCCACGCTCACCGTCACCAAGGGCTGGTACGGCGACAACAAGGCCGGGCTCCAGAAAATGATCGACACGTACGGCCGCTGCGGCGAAGGCAGGGACAAGAGCAAGCGCGGCGCCAAGCCCGTCGCCGTCTTCGACTGGGACAACACCGTCATCAAGAATGACGTCGGCGACGCCACGATGTACTGGCTCCTGCGCAACAGCAAGATACGTACGCCGCACGACGGCGACTGGCACAGCACCAGCCGCTATCTCACCGACCCCGCGGCCGAGGCCCTCGCCAAGGCCTGCCCCGCCACCGGCGCCACCCTCCCCACCCGCCGCGACACGGACTGCGCCGACCAGATCGCCTCCGTCTACGGAGAGGGCACCACCACCGGCGGCGACCCGGCCTTCGCCGGCTACGACCACCGCCGCATGGAACCCCAGTACGCCTGGCTCGCCCAGCTCACCCGCGGCTGGTCAACCCGCCAGGTCAAGGACTTCGCCGCCGCGGCCCGCAAGGAGAACCTCGCCGCGCCCGTCGGCACCGAACAGCGCGTCGGCACCGGCACGTTCACCGGCTGGGTCCGCTACTACGACCAGCAGCGCGACCTGATCCGCACCCTCCAGAAGGCCGGCTTCGACGTCTACGTGGTCTCCGCGTCGCCCGAACCGGTCGCGGAGGTCTGGGCGAAGAGCGCCGGTGTCGACGCCCGGCACACCATCGGCATCCGCAACACCACCGCCCGCGGCAAGCTGACCGCGCACCTGAAGGGCTGCGGCACCGTCAGGGACGGCGCCGACTCGATGATCACGTACATCGACGGCAAGCGCTGCTGGATCAACCAGGAGATCTACGGCGTCCGGGGCGCGGCAGCCGAGAAGGTGCAACCGGCGGCCAGGCGCCAGGTGTTCGCGGCGGGCGACTCCGACACCGACATCTCCTTCCTGCGCGACGCCACGGCCCTGCGCCTCGTCCTGAACCGCAACAAGAACGAGATCATGTGCCGCGCCTACGACAACGGCGACCGGCGCTGGCTGGTGAACCCCATGTTCATCGAGCCCAAGGGCAAGCTCGCGAAGCCGTACCCGTGCGCCACCACCGGCTACACCGAACGGGACGGCAAGCAGGGCCCGGTGCGCCGCGCCGACGGATCCGTCATCCCCGAACAGACGGACACGGTGCACGGACCCTGACCGGGCCGACGTGATTGATGTACGGTCCATGCGCATGCGTAACAGACATGCCTTGGCGTTGACGCTGGCCTCGGCCGCCGCTCTGGCGGCCGCGGCGGCGTCGCTCCCCGCGGCCGCCGCCACGCCCGCGAACCCCACCGCTGCGAAGGCCCACTGCCCGCAGCTGTCCAAGAAGCTGACCTGGTACGGAGACAACCGGGCCAAGCTCCAGCAGATGATCGACGAGCGCGGACGCTGCGGCTCCCACCGGGGGCACGACCAGAAGCGTCCCGTCGCCGCCTTCGACTGGGACAACACGGTCGTCAAGAACGACATCACCGACGCGACGATCGCCTGGTCCCTGCACCACGACAAGATCCTGCGCCCCGCGAGCTGGAAGTCGACCAGCAAGTGGATGACGGACGCGGCCGACAAGGCGCTCACCAAGGCCTGCGGCACGAAGGTGCCCGTCGGCAAGCCGCTGCCGACCTCGAAGAACACGGCCTGCGCCGACGAGATCTTCGAGGTGCGCGAGGACGGCAAGACGATGAGCGGCGCCGCCGCCTTCGAGGGCGAGTGGGACCACCGGCACACCGTCCCGCAGTACGCCTGGGTGCCCCAGCTCTTCGCCGGGCACACCGTGCCCGAACTGGAGTCGTACGCGGCGAAGGCCCGCAAGCAGGTCCTTGCGGCCCCCGTCGGTGCGACCCAGAAGGTGGGCACGCACGAGATCCCCGGCTACGCCCGCTACTACGAGCAGCAGCGCGACCTGATCCGCACGCTCAAGAAGGCCGGGTTCGACGTCTACATCGTCTCGGCGGGCTCGGAGCCGGTGACCGAAGTCTGGTCGAAGGGCGTCGGCGTCGACCGCAAGCACACCATCGCCATCCGCTCGGTCCTCGACCGCAAGGGGCGGATCACCACCTGGAACCAGGGCTGCGGCGACGTCCCCGTCAACAAGGGCGAGGCCATCCCGTACATCGACGGCAAGCGCTGCTGGATCAACCAGGAGATCTTCGGCGTCAAGGGCAAGTCGGCCTGGGACAAGCAGGACGAGTCCCGCCGCATCGCTCTCGGCGGCGGAGACGCCGACACGGACGTGACGTTCGTCGGCGACGCCACGGGCGCGCACCTCGTCCTGAACCGCAACAAGAACGAGATCATGTGCCGCGCCTACGACGACGCGGACGGCCGCTGGGTCGTGAACCCCATGTTCATCGAGCCCTTGAAGCAGAAGCCCGACCTCTACCCGTGCTCGACGTCCGCGAACAACGAACCCGACGGCAGCAAGGGCCCGGTCCTGCGCGAGGACGGTTCGGTGGTGCTGGATCAGGCAGACACTGTGTTCTGATCTTCACGGCACGTCCTAGAGTGCCGGGATGAGCATGTCGCCGCCTCCCGGCTGGTACACGGACCCGTCCGCACCGCATCTCCAGCGCTGGTGGGACGGGTCCGCGTGGACCGAGCACCGGCGTGCGCCCGAAGCCCCGCAGCCGGGCCAGGCACAGCAGGGCCAGGCACAGCAGGGCCAGGCGCAGCCGGGGTTCGGTCCGCCGCAGGCACAGCCCATGGCACAGCCTCTGGCGCAGACCCGGGTGCAGCCGCTGCCGGGGGACTCCGGAGGCGGTGGGCGGGCCAAGGTGGTGGCGCTGACCACCGCCGGGGTCGTCCTGGTCGCCTCGATCGTCACCGGCGTGGTGCTCCTGGGCAAGGACGACGGGGACCCGCAGAGCGGCCCGGTCGCGCCGACCACCGCGGAGCCGGAGGACTCTCCCACGCCGACCTCGCCGACGCCCACCACATCGGCGCCCGACCCCGACCCTTCCACTCTCGTCGACCAGCTCAACGGCATCACGATCCCCGTCCCCGACGGCTGGGAGAAGGCCGACAGCACGGTCGGCGGCGACCCGACCGTGCGTACCCCGGACGTCTACGACTGTCCCGGCGAGGGCAGCCTCTGCCGCCACGGCACGGTGTACTCCCGTACGTCGACGGCGACCGACGAACGCTCGGCCGAGGCCCTCGCCAAGGGCGACATCAAGGACGCGGCGGACCGGGCGTACGAAGAGGACCGGGTCGGCCAGCAGCCCTTCGGCGGCATCAAACGCCACGAGACGGTCGCGCAGGGGTCCGTGGCCGTCGCGGGCCGCTCGGGCTACTACGTGCGCTGGCGCGTCCACACGGAGAAGGGCGAGGGCGGATACGTCCAGTCCCTCGCCTTCCCCTCCAGCGTCGGGTCCGAGTCTCCGGTCATCATCCGCTTCGCCATCGACGCCGCCGACGGGGCGCCGCCGCTCTCCGACATGGAGAAGATCACCAAGGGGATCCGCGCCGTCGGGGACAGCGAGACGGGCGGCGGCGTGGGCAGCAGCGTGGGCGCGACGCCCTGAGCGCCCCTCAGAGGAACGTGTGGCCCTCTCCCCGGTACGTCGGGACGGTGGCCGTCACGCGGTCGCCCTCGACGAGGTGGAGCGCGTCGAACCGCTCGCACAGCTCACCGGCCTTGGCGTGCCGGAACCACACCTTGTCGCCGATCAGCAGATCGTCGGCGGGCGAACCGAGCAGCGGGGTCTGCACCTCGCCCGCACCCTCCTGCGCGTCGTAGCGCAGCCCCTCGGGGAGGTACGGCACCGGGGAGCGGTCGGGGCCCGCGGCACCCGATGCGGGGTAGCCGCCGCCGAGCACGGTCACCGTGCCCACGCCGGGGCGGCGTACGACGGGCTGGGCGAACAGCGCGGCCGGACGCCCGCTGAACGACGTGTAGTTGTCGAAGAGGCGCGGCACGTACAGACCCGACCCGGCGGCGATCTCCGTCACGGCGCGCTCGGCCGCGGTGTGCTGCACGCTGCCCGTGCCCCCGCCGTTGACGAACTCCAGGTCCGGCGCGACCGCCCGCACCGCGCGGATGGTCTCGGCCCTGCGCGCGGCCAGCTCCTTGCGCGCCGCGGCCTGCATCAGCCGGATCGCCCGCGAGCGCGCGGGACGCCCCGCCACCGCGTCACCGACGCCCGCCACATGACCCTCGTACGCCATCACGCCCACGAGCCGGAAACCCGGCCGCCGGGCCACGGCGCGGGCGAGCGCGGCGACTTGGGCGGGGGAGTGCAGGGGCGAACGCAGCGCCCCGATCCGCACCCTGCCCCCGAGGATCTTGAAGGCGGTGTCCAACTCCAGACAGACCCGCACCTCTTCGCGGCCGCCGTCCCTGGCCTCGTCGACGAGCCGAAGCTGCGCCGGGTCGTCGATCATCACGGTCACCGATGACGCGAGCTTCGGGTCGCCGGTCAGCTCGGCGAAGGCGGCGCGGTCGGCCGAGGGATAGGCGAGCAGGACGTCCTCGAACCCCGAGCGCGCGAGCCACAGGGACTCGGCCAGCGTGAAGGACATGATCCCCGCGAAGCCGTCGCGGGCCAGGACGCGTTCGAGCAGCGCCCGGCAGCGCACGGACTTGCTCGCGACCCGGATCGGCTTGCCCGCGGCCCGCCGCACGAGGTCGTCGGCATTGGCGTCGAATGCCTCCAGATCGACGATCGCGAGGGGGGCGTCGAGGTGTGCTGTGGCCCGGTCGTAGCGGGCCCGGTCTGCTGCACGGGAGGTCATGGCCGAAGCCTGCCAGACGGGATTACCCGAGGGTAGGGGGATGATCCGGGCAGATCGCCCGAGGCCGCGCACTGGTTCCCCCGGGGCCGGAATCTGCCTTTAGAGTTACGCGCAGAAGCGCGAGGAAACGGGGGGTGCATGAGCACGGAAGCGCGACGGCCACCCGTTCCGCCACGCCCCACGACTCCGCCTCCACCGCCGGGCCCGCCCGAGTCCCTGGCCCCTCCCGCAGCCTCCGCACGCTTCCCGGACAGGCGCCCGCCGACCTCCGGGGACGCCGACCGGCCGGAGCCTGCTCCCGCCCCCGCCGAAGACGATCGCGACTCCCTCCTCGGAGACCTCCTGGCCCCCTTCGACCGGGTCCGCATGCCGAGGCTTCCGGCTCCTCGGGACGAGGCGGATGCCACGGGCAACGCGGGGGACATGGGTACAGCGGGCGCCCCGGGCACTATCGGTGGCGCGGATGCCACCGGCTCGGCAGGCACCCAGGAATCGGCAGGCTCCGCGAGCGTCGCGGGTGCCGCAGGAACCACTGGCTCCGGGGACGTTGCGGGCGCCGCACCTGGCATCGGCGGCCCGGACGAAGCTGTCGGTGACGCGGAGGAACCGTCGCCGCCTCCGCCGCCCGCGTCGGCGCGTTTTCCCGATGCCCCGCCGCCGTCCGCGCGCACGCGGATCGCCGACCCCGCCCCGGATCCCGTCCTGCCTCCGCCGCGTCCCGCCGACCCTCCGCGCCCTGCCGATCCGCCGCGCCCTGCCGACCCGCCGCGCCCCGTTGCCCCGGACGCGGAGGACGAGCAGTGCCCCGCGGACTATCCGATCCGCCCTCCGATGCCTCCGGTGACAGCGGGCATAACCGCGGCCCGGCCCGATGCCGGCCCCGCCCCCGCACACCCGCCCGAGCCGATACCCGTCCCGTCACGCCGCACGACCGCCGCCCGGCGCGCGGTCGGTGCCGTCGACCTGACGCCGGGACCCGGTGCGGGGCGGCCCTTCGTGAAGTTCGCCCGGCCCGCGCTGTACGACGACAGCACCACGCGGCTGCGTCCCGTCCGCACCTGGGCGCAGCCCCGCGTGACCGCTGCCGCCGCCTGCGTGGTGCTCGGCCTCGGCCTCATCGGGGGCGCGGCCACCGGGAGTTGGCTGACCGGCGGCGACGAAGGGACGGGCGTCACGCGCAACACGTACGCCGTGGCGGGCGAGCTCTGGCACAGCGTGCCCGTCGACCAGCTTTTCCCCGCCACCCTCGAGGGAGAGGGCGCGGGCCCCGGCGGAGCCGACCGCACCTGGACCCGCGTCGCCGTCGCCCCCGACAGCACCTGCAAGAACGCCTTCGACCCGCTGCTGCGCAAGGCGCTTGCCTCCGCGGGCTGCCTCCGGCTGCTGCGCGCCACGTACGCGGACGCGACCCACAGCCATGTCACCACCGTGGGCCTGCTGTTCACCAAGGCCGACGCCGACGCGATGCACTCCCTGCGCAACCGCTTCACCGAGGAGGGCCTGGACCGGCGCCCCGACCTGATGCCACGGCCGTACGCGGCCAAGGGCACTCCGGCCGCGGACTTCGGCGACGCCCAGCGTGCCTCCTGGACGGTCTCCGTGCTCCCGGACGCCCCCGTCGTCGCCTTCTCCGTCTCGGGCTTCGCCGACGGCCGTACGGTCACCGAACCCGAGCCCGCCGAAGAGGCCATGGAGACATCCGCCACCTCGGCCCCCGCCCAGGCGGGCCTGGGCCACGAGGCACAAGGCATCGCCGACCGCGTCGAGCGGCGGCTGCGCAAGACCATCGCGGCGACGGAGAAGTCCTCATGAGCATCCGCAGAACGGCGGTCGCCGCCCTCGCCGCGGCGATCGCCCTGCTGCCCACCGCCGCCCGGGCCGACGACGGCATACGAGCCCAGCAGTGGGCCCTGGACGCCATGCACACCAGCCGGGCCTGGCAGACCACCAAGGGCAAGGGCATCACCGTCGCCGTCCTGGACACCGGCATAGACCGTGACCATCCCGACCTGACCGGCAGCGTCCTCGAAGGCAAGGACATGGTCGGCTTCGGGGCGAAGAAGGGCGACCGCCCCTGGGCCCGGCACGGCACCGCCATGGCCGGCATCATCGCGGGCCACGGACACGGCGCGGGCAACGCCGACGGCGTCATCGGCATCGCGCCGGAGGCGAAGATCCTGCCGATCCGCGTGATCCTGGAGGACGGCGACCCGGACCGCTCCAAGGCCCGCAACACCCGCGGCAACGCGCTGGCCGACGGCATCCGCTGGGCCGCCGACCACGACGCCGACGTCATCAACCTCTCCCTGGGCGACGACTCCAAGTCCGCCCACCCCGAACCCGCCGAGGACGCCGCCGTCCAGTACGCCCTGAAGAAGGGCGCCGTCGTCGTCGCGTCGGCGGGCAACGGCGGCGAGCGCGGCGACCACATCTCGTATCCGGCGGCCTACCCCGGGGTCATCGCGGCCACCGCCGTCGACCAGGACGGCGACCGCGCCTCCTTCTCCACCCGCCGCTGGTACGCCACCGTCAGCGCCCCCGGCAAGAAGATCGTCATCGCCGATCCCGACCGCGATTACTACGAGGGCTGGGGCACCAGCGCCGCGTCGGCGTTCGTCTCCGGCGCCGTCGCCCTGATCCGCGCCGCCCACCCCGGCCTGACTCCGGCCCAGATCAAGCAGCTCCTGGAGGACACCGCGCGTGACGTCCCCGGCGGCGGCCGCGACGACTCGTACGGCTTCGGCTTCATCGACCCGGCGGCCGCGATCGCCGCGGGCGGCAAGAAGAAGCCGGAGGGGCTGAGCTCCGCGGCGTACGGCAAGAAGTACTTCGGCCGGGGCCCGGACACGGACCGGGGCGACGGCGGACCCGCGGGCTGGGTGGGCCCGGTGGCGGGCGGCCTGGGCGTGGCGCTCCTGGCGGCGGCCGTCTACCTCTGGCGCGGCCGCAGGGGAGCCCGCCCCGGCACCTTCCTCTAGGGACCCGGCCCTGTAGGTACCCGGGCCTGTAGGGACCCGACCGCGCCCGACGGAGGCGTGCCCCCGGTCGATAGGGTCGGGACCGTGGCGAACAAGAACATCCCGGACCCCGGCTTCTCCGACGACGACGGGTCGGCCGACCCCCGGCTCACCGCGGCCCTGACCGCGTGGGCCGCGGACCGCACGGCCCACGGCCCCGTCCTGGAGGCGCTGACCGGCGCCCGGCTGCTCGTCCCCGTGGTCGCCGTACTGGGCGAGGTCGAGGAGGACGAGAACGGGCTGCGCCGCGAGAAGTCCAGCGACATGGCGGTGCCCACCCTCAAGGCGGGCGACCGCAAGGCACTGCCCGCGTTCACCTCGACCGAGGCCCTGGCCCTGTGGGACCCGCAGGCCCGGCCCGTCGCCGTCCCGCTGCACCAGGCGCTCCAGGCCGCGGCGCACGAGCAGGCCGACACGATCGTGCTCGACCTCGCGGGACCCGTTCCGTACGAGATCAACCGGCCCGCCCTGATCGCCCTCTCCGAAGGCCGCCGCACCAGGGACCCGCTCGCCGACCCGGCCGTCACGGCCGCCGTGCGCACCGCCGTCGCCGCCGACCCGGCCGTCCTGCGCGCCTACCTCGGCGCGGGCAGCGCCGACGGCACCCTCGCGCTCGTCGTCGACCCCGCGGCGGACCCCGCCGAAGCCGCCCGGCGCGTCGCCGGGCTCATCGCGGCCGACGAAACACTGAGGGCCCGCCTGGTGAGCGGCCTCGACCTGGCACTGCTGCCGGCCGGGGCGACGCCACCGGGCGAGCCCTTCTACGTACGTCCCTGAATCCGCGTACGCCCTCGCGTCGGAGCCTCAGCCGAAGACCGGGCCCGTGTACTTCTCGCCAGGGCCCTGACCCGGCTCGTCCGGCACGTCGGACGCCTCGCGGAAGGCCAGCTGCAACGACTTCAGGCCGTCGCGCAGCGGGGCCGCGTGGAACGAGGAGATCTCCGTGGCGCTGGCGTCCATCAGGCCGGCCAGGGAGTGGATCAGCTTGCGGGCCTCGTCCAGGTCCTTGTGGCCCTCGCCGCCCTCGGCGAGGCCCAGGTTCACGGCCGCGGCGCTCATCAGGTGGACGGCGACCGTGGTGATCACCTCGACCGCGGGGACGTCCGCGATGTCGCGGGTCAGGGTGTCGAAGTCGGGGGAATCGGAGTCCGGGTTGATACCGGACTCGGGGGCGGGGGTCGCGTCGCTCATGTCCCACACGATAAGCGGAGGCCCGTACGGCGTGCGCCGGGGGAGTCCGTGAGCACGCCGGTTAGCCGCACCCCCGCGGAGCTGCTAACCTTGTGTAACGACCGGCCGGATACCCGCGTGCCAACGCAGGAACCCGGCCCACAAGTGGAGGCTCCGCTTCCCACCTAGTCGCTCTCCGAGCGGCGGGTCACCGGTCAGGCGGCCGCAGTCCCCGAGACTACGGCAGGCCCGAGTATGCGCCCCGCGATCACCGCGGAGGTGCTCCGGTAGTAATGGAGCCCCTACCTGTGATCGGTAGGGGCATTTTTTATGCGCCCGCTCGGTTGGTCTCTATAACAGACGTAACGCGGCTGTCCGCCAGACCGCCGCGTGGTGCTACCGAGGAGGATCCATCAGCGCCGAGCCCCGCATCAACGACCGGATTCGCGTTCCCGAGGTGCGACTTGTCGGTCCCAGCGGCGAGCAGGTCGGGATTGTTCCGCTTGCCAAGGCCCTGGAGCTCGCACAGGAGTACGACCTCGACCTGGTCGAGGTGGCGGCGACCGCCCGTCCGCCCGTGTGCAAGCTCATGGACTACGGGAAGTTCAAGTACGAGTCGGCCATGAAGGCCCGTGAGGCGCGCAAGAACCAGGCGCACACGGTCATCAAGGAGATGAAGCTCCGGCCGAAGATCGACCCGCACGACTATGACACCAAGAAGGGTCACGTCGTCCGGTTCCTCAAGCAGGGCGACAAGGTCAAGATCACGATCATGTTCCGTGGTCGCGAGCAGTCCCGGCCGGAGCTCGGCTACCGACTGCTGCAGCGCCTCGCGAACGACGTCGAAGAGCTTGGGTTCATCGAGTCGAACCCGAAGCAGGACGGCCGAAACATGATCATGGTCCTCGGTCCGCACAAGAAGAAGACCGAAGCCATGGCCGAGGCCCGCGAGGCCCAGGCCGCCCGTAAGGCCGAGCGGCAGGGTCGCGGGGACGAATCCGCCGAGGAGGCGCCCGCCGAGGCCGCCGCCCCGGTCGATGCGCCCGCCGAGGAGCCTGCAGAGGCCTGATCCAGGACGCGCCTCCCACGCGCGCCCGGGATGCCAACCGATAGATCTGACGCTCCCTGCCCACGGTTCGCAGGAACCGGAGACGGCAGGGAGTGCCAATGACGAGGAGAGAACGGCGCTATGCCGAAGAACAAGACGCACAGCGGTGCCAGCAAGCGCTTCAAGATCACCGGCTCCGGCAAGGTGCTCCGTGAGCGCGCCGGCAAGCGCCACCTGCTCGAGCACAAGTCGTCCCGTCTGACGCGTCGCCTCACCGGCAACGCCGAGATGGCCCCGGGCGACGCCAAGAAGATCAAGAAGCTTCTCGGCAAGTGAGTCCGGGCGCGCACCGCGCCTGAACTCTGACCGGGACCCAATCGATACCGGGTCGTGTGAGTCCAACCACGGCCCCGCTACAAGGAGTTAACAAGTGGCACGCGTCAAGCGCGCAGTCAACGCGCACAAGAAGCGTCGGGCGATCCTCGAGCAGGCCAGTGGTTACCGCGGTCAGCGGTCGCGCCTGTACCGCAAGGCCAAGGAGCAGGTCACCCACTCCCTGGTCTACAACTACAACGACCGCAAGAAGCGCAAGGGCGACTTCCGTCAGCTGTGGATCCAGCGCATCAACGCCGCTGCCCGCGCCAACGGCATCACCTACAACCGCTTCATCCAGGGTCTGAAGGCCGCCAACATCGAGGTGGACCGCAAGATCCTCGCTGAGCTCGCCGTCAACGACGCGAACGCGTTCGCCGCGCTCGTCGAGGTTGCGCAGAAGGCTCTGCCCTCTGACGTCAACGCCCCCAAGGCGGCCTGACGCCTGCGCCGGCCCAGCGTGATGTTCGGACCCGTAAGCCCTTCGGCTTGCGGGTCCGATTCTGTTCGGGCTCTCGTCTGCCCTCTGCTGTCTTCTGCCGTCCGCGGGCCTTTTGTGGCTGGTCGCGCAGTTCCCCGCGCCCCTTTCAGGGGCGCTGCACCCAAGGTGAGTATTGATGGTTGCCGCCCCTGAGCTGATCTCCCCCAAGTCGTCCCGTGTCAGTGCCGCGCGGCGGCTTGCCAAGCGGAACTTCCGGGGGAAGGAGCGGCTGTTTCTCGCCGAGGGGCCGCAGGCCGTGCGGGAGGCCGCCGCGTACGTCGGCACGGGGGACACGCTCGTCGAGCTGTTCGCCACCGTCGAGGCCGCCGAGCGCTACGCGGACATCGTCGGCGAGGCCAGGGCCGCCGGTGCCCGGGTGCATCTGGCCGACGAGGACGTCATCGCCGACATCTCGACGACCGTGACGCCGCAGGGGCTCGTCGGCGTCTGCCGGTTCCTCGACACCCCCTTCGACGGCATCCTCGCCGCGAAGCCCAAGCTGGTCGCCGTCCTGGCGCACGTCCGCGACCCCGGCAACGCAGGGACCGTGCTGCGGTGCGCCGACGCGGCGGGGGCCGACGCCGTCGTCCTGACGGACGCCTCCGTGGACCTCTACAACCCCAAGTGCGTGCGCGCGTCGGTCGGCTCGCTGTTCCATCTGCCCGTCGCCGTCGGCGTACCCGTCGAGCGGGCCGTACAGGGGCTCAAGGACGCCGGCGTACGCATCCTGGCCGCCGACGGATCGGGCGAGGACGACCTCGACGACGAGCTGGACAAGGGCACCATGGGCACCCCCTCGGCCTGGGTCTTCGGCAACGAGGCCTGGGGGCTCCCGGAGGAGACCCGCGCACTCGCCGACGCGGTGGTGCGTGTTCCGATCCACGGCAGAGCCGAAAGCCTCAACCTCGCTACGGCCGCGGCCGTGTGCCTCTATGCGTCCGCCCGTGCACAGCGTGCGGCTGGAGGGTGCCGTTCCGTCACGCCCAGCTAGTAGTGTGACGGGCTCGGAGGCCTCCTGCGCCGGTCCGAGAGGTGGGGTACGGGGAATGAGCATCGGCACGAGCAGATCACCGGGAGTACGGGGCGTCCCGTCCACTCGCGCGGACCACGGCGCCCTCGGTGACCTCGGCGGACTCGGCCTCGACCCGGACGACCTGCCCGACGGTCTCGTCGTCGCCGACGAGACCGGGTACGTGATCTGCTTCAACGCCGCGGCCGAGCGCATCACCGCGGTCCCCGCCGCCGAAGCCATCGGCACCCCGCTGGAGCACGCGCTCCCCTTAGAAGACCTCGAAGGGCGCCGCTGGTGGCGCCTCACCGACCCGTACGGCGGCCTGGCCACCCGCTTCGCCCAGCCCGAGCGCAATCTGCTGCTCCCCGGCGGGCGCGAGGTCCTCGTCTCCGCGCGCTATGTGCGCACCGTGCCCACCGGGCCCGTCCGCCGCGTCGTCGTCTCGATCCGCGACACCGAGGCCCGCCGCCGCACCGAGCGCAGCCACGCGGAGCTGATCGCCACCGTCGCCCACGAGCTCCGCTCGCCCCTGACCTCCGTGAAGGGCTTCACGGCGACGCTCCTTGCCAAGTGGGAGCGGTTCACCGACGACCAGAAGAAGCTGATGCTGGAGACGGTGGACGCCGACGCCGACCGCGTCACGCGGCTCATCGCCGAGCTCCTCGACATCTCCCGCATCGATTCCGGACGGCTCGAACTGCGCCGTCAGCCCGTCGACATCGGTGCCGCCGTCCACCGCCACATCCAGGCCCATGTCGCCTCCGGCCAGGACGCCGACCGCTTTCTGGTGCGGGTGCAGCAGCCGATGCCCGACCTCTGGGCCGACCCCGACAAGATCGACCAGGTGCTCAGCAACCTGCTGGAAAATGCCGTGCGGCACGGCGAAGGAACCGTCACCATTGACGTGGCGCCCTCGGCGTCCCCGCGCGAGCGCGGCGGGGCCGAGACGGCAGTGACCGTGAGCGACGAGGGAGCCGGCATTCCGGAGGAATCGATGGGCCGTGTCTTCACCCGCTTCTGGCGGGGCAGCAAGCGCGGCGGGACGGGACTCGGCTTGTACATCGTGAAGGGCATCGTGGAAGCGCACGGCGGGACGATCGTCGTCGGCCGCGCGCCCGGTGGCGGCGCCCAGTTCCGATTTACGTTGCCCGTGGGCACTCCGGCGTATCTCCTCTGATCTTCCTGGTCCTCTCCGATCAGCTCTGATCACTCCTGATCCGCCCGGGCGCGGCCCGCGGGCTCATTCACCTGCGCCACCCCCGTTAGACTCGATCCTTGGCACGTTTGCGTCCCCCTATGTGGACGATTCGTCTCCGAGTCGTAGACGGGGACCATCACCAGCCAACCGGAAGCACGGGAAGAGATGTCGGCACCGAACAAGTCGTACGACCCTGTTGAGGTCGAGGCACTGAAACCTGAAGAGATCGAGCGCATGCGGGACGAGGCGCTCGCCGCCTTCGCCGCCGCGGGCGACCTCGAACAGCTCCAGGAGGCCAAGGTCGCGCACACCGGCGGCACCTCGCCGCTGGCCCTCGCCAACCGCGAGATCGGCGCGCTGCCCCCGCAGGCCAAGGCCGAGGCGGGCAAGCGCGTCGGCATGGCGCGCGGCGCCGTGAGCAAGGCGCTCGCCGCCCGCCAGAGCGAGCTCGAGGCCGAGCGTGACGCCCGGGTGCTCGTCGAGGAGGCAGTGGACGTCACGCTGCCGTACGACCGGGTCCCGGCCGGTGCCCGGCACCCGCTGACCACGTTCATGGAGCGTGTCGCGGACGTCTTCGTCGCCATGGGCTACGAGATCGCGGAAGGCCCCGAGGTCGAGGCGGAGTGGTTCAACTTCGACGCCCTGAACTTCACCCCGGACCACCCGGCCCGGCAGATGCAGGACACGTTCTTCGTCCAGGGGCCCAAGGGCACGGACGGCGACGAGTCCGGTGTCGTGCTGCGCACCCACACCTCCCCGGTGCAGGCCCGCGCGATGCTCGACCGCGAGCCGCCCGTCTACATCGTCTGCCCCGGCCGCGTGTACCGCACGGACGAGCTGGACGCCACGCACACCCCGGTCTTCCACCAGATCGAGCTGCTCGCCGTGGACGAGGGCCTGACCATGGCCGACCTCAAGGGCACCCTCGACCACATGGTCCAGTCGCTCTTCGGCGCCGACATGAAGACGCGCCTGCGCCCGAACTACTTCCCGTTCACCGAGCCGTCCGCCGAGATGGACATGGTCTGCTACGTCTGCCGTGGCGAGTCCGTGGGCAACCCCGACCGCCCCTGCCGCACCTGCGGCAGCGAGGGCTGGATCGAGCTGGGCGGCTGCGGCATGGTCAACCCGAAGGTGCTCACCGCCTGCGGCGTCGACCCCCAGAAGTACAGCGGATTCGCCTTCGGGTTCGGCATCGAACGGATGCTGATGTTCCGCCACAACGTCGAAGACATGCGAGACATGGTCGAGGGTGACATCCGGTTCACCCGGCCCTTCGGGATGGAGATCTGATGCGGGTCCCGCTTTCCTGGCTGCGGGAGTACGTCGATCTCCCCGCCTCCGAGACCGGCCGTGACGTACAGGCCAAGCTGATCGAGGTCGGCCTCGAGGTCGAGACCGTCGAGCAGACGGGCGCCGGCCTCACCGGCCCGCTCGTCGTCGGCAAGGTCCTCACCATCGAGGAACTGGAGGGCTTCAAGAAGCCCATCCGCTTCTGCACGGTCGACGTCGGCCAGGCCAACGGCACCGGCGAGCCGCAGGAGATCGTCTGCGGCGCACGGAACTTCGCGGTCGGCGACAAGGTCGTCGTCGTGCTGCCCGGCGCCGTCCTGCCCGGCGACTTCAAGATCGCCGCGCGCAAGACGTACGGCAAGACGTCGCACGGCATGATCTGCTCCGGCGACGAGCTGGGCATGGGCGACGACGGCAGCGGCGGCATCATCGTTCTGCCCCCCGAGCACGAGGCCGGCACCGATGCGATCAAGCTGCTCGAGCTGGTCGACGAGGTCCTGGACATCGCCGTCACGCCCGACCGCGGTTACGCGCTCTCGATGCGCGGTGTCGCCCGCGAGGCCGCCATCGCCTACGGCCTGCCGCTGCGCGACCCGGCGCTCCTGGACGTGCCCGCGCCGAACTCCCTCGGCTACCCGGTCAAGATCGCCGACCCGATGGGCTGCGACCGCTTCACCGCGCGCACGGTCACGGGCCTGAAGCCCGAGGCCCGCTCGCCGATCTGGCTCCAGCGCCGCCTGCAGAAGGCGGGCATGCGCCCGATCTCGCTCGCCGTCGACGTCACGAACTACGTGATGCTGGAGCTCGGCCAGCCCCTGCACGCCTACGACCGCTCCCGGATCCAGGGGACGATCGGCGTGCGCCGTGCCGAGCAGGGCGAGAAGTTCACGACGCTCGACGGCACCAAGCGCGTCCTGGACGCCGAGGACCTGGTCATCACCGACGACCGCGGCCCGATCGGCCTCGCGGGCGTCATGGGCGGCGCCAACACGGAGATCGCCGACCACGAAGAGGCCGCCGGCACCACCGACGTCGTCATCGAGGCCGCGCACTTCGACGCGATCTCCATCGCCCGTACGGCCCGGCGCCACAAGCTGCCTTCCGAGGCGGCCAAGCGCTTCGAGCGGGGTGTCGACCCGCTGGCCGCGTCCGCCGCGGCGCAGCGCACGGTGGATCTCCTCGTCCTGCTCGCGGCCGGTACCGCCGAGTCCGGGGTCACCGAGGTCATCGCGCCCTCCGCGCCGCACACGATCAGCATGCCCGCCGACCACCCGGACAAGGTCGCCGGCGTGAGCTACGGCCGCGAGACCGTCGTCCGCCGCCTCCAGGAGGTCGGCTGCGACGTCTACGGCCAGGACGCCCTGACCGTCACCGTGCCGTCCTGGCGTCCCGACCTCGCCGAGCCGAACGACCTCGCCGAAGAGGTCATCCGTCTCGAGGGGTACGAGAACCTCCCGTCGACGCTGCCCAAGCCCCCCGCGGGCCGCGGCCTGACCGACCGGCAGCGCCTGCACCGCCGCATCGGCCGCGCCCTGGCCGGCAGCGGCTTCGTCGAGGCGCCGAACTACCCGTTCATCGGCGAGCAGGTCTTCGACCAGCTGGGCCTGGAGCCCGGCGACCCCAAGCGCAGGGTCGTCAAGCTGGTCAACCCGCTCTCCGACGAGGAGCCCGCTCTTCGTACGACGCTGCTGCCGGGCCTGCTCGGCGCGCTGCGCCGCAACGAAGGCCGCGGCAGCCACGACCTGGCGCTCTTCGAGACCGGGCTCGTCTTCCAGCCGCGTGACGAAGCCCGGATCGCGGTGCGTCTTCCCGTCGACCGCCGGCCCACGGCCGAGGAGATCGCCTCCCTGACCGAGGCGCTTCCCGTGCAGCCGCGGCACGTCGCCGTCGTCCTCGCGGGCTCCCGCGAGCAGGCCGGCTGGTGGGGCAAGGGCGCTGTGGCCCAGTGGGCCGACGCGGTCCAGGCCGCGCGCACCCTGGCCGCCGAGTCGGGCACCGAACTGCTCGTGCGCCAGGGCCAGTACGGCCCCTGGCACCCGGGCCGGTGCGCCGAGCTCGCCGTCGTGATCGACGGGGCCGAGCAGGTCATCGGGCATGCGGGCGAGCTGCACCCGCGCGTCGTCAAGGCGCTCGGTCTGCCCGCGCGTACCTGCGCGATGGAGCTCGACCTGGACCGTCTGGAGGAGGCGAGCGCGGGAGTCCCGCAGGGGCCGAAGATCTCCACCTTCCCCGTCGCCACGCAGGACGTCGCGCTCGTCGTCGACGGGGGCGTTCCCGCCGCCGACGTCGAGAAGGTGCTGCGCGAGGGTGCGGGTGAACTCCTCGAGTCCATCCGCCTGTTCGACGTCTTCACCGGCGAGCAGATCGGCGCGGACAAGAAGTCCCTCGCCTACGCGCTGCGCTTCCGCGCGGCCGACCGCACGCTGACCGTCGACGAGGCATCCGCCGCGCGTGACGCGGCCGTCGCCCTGGCGACGGAGCGGACGGGCGCGGTGCTGCGCGGAGCTTAGTCACCGCCAGTAGCCGTCACCAGGCGCACAAGAGGCGCAAAGAAGGGCGTATCCGGGTCACCGGGTGCGCCCTTCACTCGTTTGAGTGGCGAGTGGCTCTCTCCGGCCCGAGCGGGGCAGGCGGTCGACAGAATCAACCCGGCCGCTGGGGCAGTGATCGGCGTTTTCTGCGCGGCCGGCACGCTGTACCGGGCCTTAGGGGGGCCGTCGGCATGATCGGTATCAGGACTGGGGCCATGGATGCGCCGCGGCTCCGGCGCGTCGTCTCGCTGGGTCTTCCGACGGTCTGGGGTGCGGCCGCCGTCACGTACAAATTCGCCTGCCCGCTCGCCCGGCAGGACAGCCTCGAAGCGCGGCTCATCACCAGCGCGGTCTTCTTCGCGGTCGGCTCCGGTCTGGTGCTGCACGTGCGGGCCACGCTGCTGCGGGAGTTGCGTGAGCTGCGCGAGGTCGCGGGCGCCGCGCAGAACGCCCTGCTGCGGCCGATACCGCCACGCGTCGACGGCCTCACGGTGGCGGCCGGGCGGCTCTCCGCGTCGCGCGGCGCCACCGTCGGCGGTGATCTGTACGAGGTGGCGGCCACCGAGCACGGTGTGCGCGTCGTCATGGGCGATGTGCGCGGGCACGGCCTGACCGCCCTCGCCACGTCCGCCGCCGTGCTCGGCAGCTTCCGCGACGCGGCCCACGAGGAGGCCGAACTGCCGCACGTCCTGCGGAAGTTGGAGCGCGCACTGGACCGGCACCTGCGGGAGCGGTCACGGGCCCAGCATCCGGCGTACGGCGGCGTGGTCCCGGACAGTCCGCCGGCCGAGGAGTTCGTCACCGTACTCCTGATGGAGATCGGCCCGGACGGCGGGATGACCGCGCTCAACTGCGGTCATCCCTGGCCGTACCGCCTGAGCGGGCGCGCCGCGCCGGTCAGCGCACGGGAGCCGCTGCCGCCGCTCGGCTCCTTCCCGCTCCCCGCCGAACTGCCCCTGACGCAGCTCGGCCGGCTCCTGCCGGGCGAGGCCCTCGCGTTGCACACCGACGGCATGGAGGACGCGCGGGACACGGCCGGGCGGTTCTTTCCGCTCCAGGCGGCGCTCACCGAAGCGGCGCTGGTCACGCCTCTCGCGCCTGGGGTCGTGATCCGCTCGGTGTACGACCGGCTCAGGCGGCACACCGGGCGGTTGCCCGCCGACGACGCCGCGCTGCTCGTCCTGCGCAATGACCGCTGCCGGGTGCCCCCGCAGCAGGGGGAGACGGTGCGCCGGGAGAACACCATGACGTGACGCACCGTCAGCTCTTGCCGGCCTTGCGCCGCCCGTCCCCGCCCTGGAGCTGTCGGGCAGACGGCGGGCGGACGGCGCCTGTGTGGACCGCCGTACTTTTCGAGGGGGAGCCGGCGGCCCGGCCGGCCTCCTTGTGAGGAACCTCAGTCAAGCGTGACGGGAGGGGCGACGGCAGAGCGCACACCCCCCGGATTCGCGCACTCCGTTCACACCCCGTGTGAAGCCACCTCTACTACGCTGGCCACACCC
>NZ_JBNNJZ010000086.1:0-22371 GCF_050270335.1 Streptomyces sp. NPDC059900 | reverse complement strand
GAGCTACGCCGGCTTCAGGTCGGCGTGCACCAGATCGTGGTCCGAGTACTCTGTCAGGTGCACGCCGTGCTCCTCGGAGACAAAGCCGCGCAGGAAGACGTAGTCGAACTTGCTCCGCCAGTCGGTGGTCGTCTCGCACTCGCCGGTCCCCGTGGCCGAAGGGCCGCAGTCAGGGTCGGCGTCCGCGGCCAGGCCCCACATCCCGGTGAGTTCGGGGCTCTCCGGCACCGCGTTGAAGTCACCGAGCACGATCGTGCGCTCGTGCCGGGCGACCGCCTTCGCGAGTACGCCGGCCTGTTCCGTCCGGACTTCCGCCTGCTGCCGCTGGGCCAGGTGTGTGTTGAAGACCCGGACGGGGCGGCCGTCCACCGTGGTGGTGACCTCCATGTACCCCCGGTCCTCGGATCCGCCGTCGGGGTACTCCACGTTCACGCGGTCCTTCATCGGCGCCGCCGAGAGGATCGCCTGCCCGAAGCCGCCGGGACTCCACGGCAGTCCCCCGCAGCGGCTCCAGCTGTGCAGCACCGAGCCGTACTCGACGTGGTATTCGAGCCCGTACAGGTACTGGAGGTAGTCCCGGATCCGCTCCACGTCCCGCACGCACGCTTCCTGCAATCCGACGACCTGGGGCGCGTACGTGGCGATGTCCGCGGCCCGGCCGGCGTTGCTCCCGGATTCGTTGCAGGGGTTGCAGATGTTCCACGTCATGACCCGGTTCGGCACGAAGTCGTCGGGGGCGCCGGCCGGCAGCGGTTTGGCCACGCGGGTTCCGTCGGGCGCGCTGGGGCCGACGAGCGCCATGCAGGCCAAGATCACGCCGCCCGCGAGAAACCGCGCGCCGACTCCGGTCACCATCGCCTCCTCGCATGAGTCTCCCCCTACGAGGCTATGGGACGGGCCGTAAGGGGCACATGAGGTGACGGGATCACGTCGTATACGAGGTACACGAGGGATACGAGGTCCACGCGAGACGCGTACGAAAAGGGGCCCGCCGCCCCATGGACGACGAGCCCCTCACGTACAGATCACGTACGGCTCACGTACGCATCACGCGGACCTGCGCGGCTCAGCCGGAGCCCACGAAGACGACGAGCAGCAGCCACACCACCGGCGCGGTCGGCAGCAGCGAGTCGAGGCGGTCCATGATGCCCCCGTGACCGGGGAGCAGCGTTCCCATGTCCTTGATGCCGAGGTCGCGCTTGATCATGGATTCGCCGAGGTCACCGAGGGTCGCGCTGGCGGCGACCGCGAGGCCGATCAGCAGCCCCTGCCACCACGTGCCGCCGTCTATCAGGAACTCCATGCACAGCGCGCCCGCCGCCATCGCGAACGTGACCGCGCCGACCAGGCCCTCGCGGGTCTTGCCGGGGCTGATGCGCGGGGCGAGCTTGTGCTTGCCGAAGCGCCAGCCGATCGCGTACGCCCCGGTGTCGCTGACCACGGTCAGGAGCAGGAACGTGAGGACCCGCATCGGACCGTCGTCCGCGGTCAGCATCATCGCCACGAACGTGGCGAGGAACGGGACGTAGAACGCCGCGAAGACGCCCGCCGTGACGTCCTTGAGATAGCCCTCGGGCGGCTCGGTCATCCGCCAGACGAGCACCGCGAGCGCGGTGAGCGCCATGGCGACCCAGGCGCCTTCGGGCCCGCGGACATACCCGGCGACGACCATCGCCGCGCCGCCCACCGCGAGCGGGACCAGCGGCGCCTTGATGCCCTTGCGCTCCTGAAGCCGTGAGGTGAGCTCCCAGAGACCGACCACGACGGCGACCGCTATGACACCGACGAAGACGGCCTTCACGATGAAGAGCGACGCGATGATCACCACGCCGAGCCCCACGCCGACTCCTATGGCCGCGCCGAGGTCACGGCCCGCGCTCTTCTTCGGCGGCGCCTGAGGCGCACGCGGCGCCTCGGGGGCGGGCTGTGATGCGGCGCTGGGCATGGGCTCCTGGGGTACGTCAGGCACGTCAGGCATGTCGGGCACGATGGGCATGGGCCGCGTCTCTGCTGGATACAGGGCGTCATGCGCATCGTACGCGGGACCTGCCGGAGCAGCCCCTTGAGCACCTTGAGCAGGGCCCTGGTCGGGCGGCCCCCAGTACCCGGCTCTGGGAGGCGCCCCCCGGGAAGAGTCGTTCACGGATCGGATTCCTCAGTCCTCAGACCTCGAGCCCTCAGACCTCGAGCAGCTCGGCTTCCTTGTGCTTGAGCAGCTCGTCCACCTGGGCGACGTACTTCGCCGTGGTGTCGTCGAGCTCCTTCTCCGCGCGCCGGCCCTCGTCCTCGCCGATGTCGCCGTCCTTGATCGCCTTGTCGATCGCTTCCTTGGCCTTGCGGCGGATGGAGCGGATCGAGATCTTGGAGTCCTCGGCCTTGGTCTTGGCGACCTTGATGTACTCCTTGCGGCGGTCCTGCGTCAGCTCGGGGAACGTCACCCGGATGATGTTTCCGTCGTTGCTGGGGTTGACGCCGAGGTCGGAGTCGCGGATCGCCTGCTCGATGTTGCGCAGCGCGCTCTTGTCGAACGGGGTCACCACGGCCATCCGCGGCTCGGGCACCGAGAACGAGGCCAGCTGATTGATCGGCGTAAGGGCGCCGTAGTAGTCGGCCACGATCTTGTTGAACATCGCCGGGTGCGCACGGCCTGTGCGAATCGCGGCGAAGTCCTCCTTGGCGACCACGACGGCCTTCTCCATCTTCTCCTCGGCCTCGAGGAGGGTCTCTTCGATCACCACTTGCTCCTGCGTGTTGTGAGTGGGCTGGGGGCGCCCCCACACGGTGAAGTAGGGGGAGTCCATGGGGTGTCGGCTGCGTCGCGTCTCTTTCCCTGCACCGTGTCCGACCGGCAGGGCTTTGTCCATCCCTCAGGGCCCCCGGGGAACGTCCCCGGGATCAGGCGCGGGTGCCCTCGTCGCCCACGAGTGTGCCGATCTTCTCACCCTTGACGGCACGGGCGATATTGCCGGAGGAGAGCAACTCGAAGACCAGGATGGGCAGCTTGTTGTCGCGGCACAGCGTGATCGCGGTCATGTCGGCGACCTTCAGGTCGCGGGTGATGACCTCGCCGTAGCCGAGCGCGTCGTACTTCACCGCGTCCGGGTTGGTCTTGGGGTCGGAGTCGTAGACCCCGTCGACGCCGTTCTTGCCCATGAGCAGGGCCTCGGCGTCGATCTCCAGGGCGCGCTGCGCCGCGGTCGTGTCGGTGGAGAAGTACGGCATGCCCATGCCGGCGCCGAAGATGACCACACGGCCCTTCTCCAGGTGCCGTACGGCGCGCAGCGGGATGTACGGCTCCGCGACCTGGCCCATCGTGATGGCGGTCTGCACGCGGCAGTCGATGCCTTCCTTCTCCAGGAAGTCCTGGAGGGCGAGGCAGTTCATGACCGTGCCGAGCATGCCCATGTAGTCGGAGCGCGCACGGTCCATGCCGCGCTGCTGGAGCTCCGCGCCGCGGAAGAAGTTGCCGCCGCCGATGACGGCCGCGATCTGGGCGCCGTCGCGAACGACCGCGGCGATCTCCTTGGCGATCGCGTGCACCACGTCGGGGTCGACGCCAAGGCCGCCCCCGCCGGCGAATGCCTCACCGGAGAGCTTCAGCAGGAAACGACCGGGGACTTTGTCGTCGCCACTGTTTGTGTCGGCCTTGGTGGTCATGGAGTTCTCGCTTCTTTTTGCTCGGCGCACATACGAAGAAGGCCATTGCCGGTGGGGTGTCGTTCGCATCCCATGCTCGGCAATGGCCTCCTCGTCAGATCCTGCGGTCGTACGTCGCGTACTGGATGAGTACACGGGCGACCGCTGTCGACCCTAGCGGGGTCTACCGTCGATCGCGGTACGGACTCAGATGCCGACCTTGATGCGCGAGAAGCGCTTCAGGGTGACACCGGCCTCGTCCAGGACCTTCTGGACGGACTTCTTGTTGTCGAGAGCGTACGGCTGACCGAGGAGGGTGGCCTCCTTGAAGAAGCCGTTGACGCGACCCTCGACGATCTTGGGCAGCGCGGCCTCGGGCTTGCCCTCGGCGCGGGTGGTCTCCTCGGCGACGCGGCGCTCGGACTCGACGACATCGGCCGGGACGTCCTCACGGGAGAGGTACTTCGGCGCGAAGGCGGCGATGTGCTGCGCGATGCCCTTGGCGAGGTCGGCGTCGGCCTTGTCCAGCTCGACCAGAACACCGATCTGCGGGGGCAGGTCGGGCATGGTGCGGTGCATGTACGCGGTGACGAAGGTGCCCGAGAACTGCGCGAAGCGGTCCAGGACGATCTTCTCGCCGAGGTTGGCGTTGGCCTCGTCGACGTACGCCTGGACGGTCTTGCCGGCCTCGATCTCGGAGGCGAGCAGCGCGGCGATGTCGGCGGGCGACGTCTTGGCGATGTGCTCGGCCAGCGAGTTCGCGACGGCCTGGAACTTCTCGCCCTTGGCGACGAAGTCCGTCTCGCACTTCAGCTCGACGATCACGCCGGAGGTGTTGTCGTCGGCGATGAGGGAGACCACGGCGCCGTTCTCGGCGGAGCGGCCCTCGCGCTTGGCGACGCCCTTCTGGCCCTTGATGCGCAGGGCCTCGACGGCCTTGTCGACGCTGCCGTCGGCCTCGTCGAGCGCCTTCTTGCAGTCCATCATGCCGGCGCCCGTGAGCTCGCGGAGCTTCTTGACGTCAGCGGCGGTGTAGTTCGCCATGATCCTGAAATTCTCTTTCGGAGGTCTGAAAGATCTACGGGTGAACGGCGGGGGCCGATCCGGCCCCCGCCGTCAACTACCGAACCTGTGAAGGTCAGGCCTGCTCGGCGGCCGGGGTCTCGGCCTCAGCGGCGGCGGCCGGGGCGTCGGCCTGCTCGGCGTCGGCGGCCTTCTCCGTCTCGGCGGACTTCTGAACCTCGGCCTCGGCGGCCTTCGGCTCGTCAGCCTTCTTGTCGCCCTCGAGCAGGTCGCGCTCCCACTCGGCGAGCGGCTCGCCGGCGGCCTTCTCGCCCGGCTTCTGGTCGCCCGTGGCGACGCCGGAACGGGCGATGAGGCCCTCGGCGACGGCGTCGGCGATCACGCGGGTGAGCAGGGTGACCGAGCGGATCGCGTCGTCGTTGCCCGGGATCTTGTAGTCGACCTCGTCGGGGTCGCAGTTGGTGTCGAGGATGGCGACGACCGGGATGTTGAGCTTCCGGGCCTCGCCGACCGCGATGTGCTCCTTCTTGGTGTCCACGATCCAGACGGCGCTGGGCACCTTGGACATCTCGCGGATACCGCCGAGGGTCTTCTCCAGCTTGGCCTTCTCGCGGGAGAGGACGAGCAGCTCCTTCTTGGTGAGGCCGGACGCGGCCACATCCTCGAAGTCGATCTGCTCGAGCTCCTTCAGGCGCTGCAGGCGCTTGTAGACGGTCGAGAAGTTGGTGAGCATGCCGCCCAGCCAGCGCTGGTTCACGTAAGGCATGCCGACGCGGGTCGCCTGCTCGGCGATGGCCTCCTGCGCCTGCTTCTTCGTGCCGACGAACATGACCGTGCCGCCGTGGGCGACGGTCTCCTTGACGAACTCGTAGGCGCGGTCGATGTACGACAGCGACTGGAGCAGGTCGATGATGTAGATGCCGTTGCGCTCCGTGAAGATGAAGCGCTTCATCTTCGGGTTCCAACGACGGGTCTGGTGACCGAAGTGGACGCCGCTTTCCAGCAGCTCCCGCATCGTGACGACGGCCATGGCCGTACTCCTTGGTGTTCTCGGTTGTGCCGCGTCCGCCGGACGGCGGTCGCGCCTGACGCCCGCGATGCGCCGTGCCGCAGAGGACCGAGAGGCGCTGGCACCTGGCTTTTGATGGCCTGGTGTCGGGGCGTGCGAAGTCGACCCGGTGACCCGGATCGCCACAAGAAGTGTACGGGACCCGCGAGGCAGCGGGTGACGCCGCTGTCCACAAGCGGCTGGTCATCCACAGATCCGGGCCATGATCCCTGCGGGCGGGCCCGGCGCGGGACGGTTCTGGCATGTCTCACATGCGAAGAAGCCCGGCCCTCGTGCTGCTCGTCCTGTTCGTCGCGGCACTGATCATCGCGGCGGCGCTGCCTGCCGGTGCGGCCGGGGAGCCGGTGCCGAAGGTGGGCGGCGCGTGGCCCGTGGGGGTGCGGCCCGCTGTCGTACGGGGGTGGGAGCCGCCGGCGACGGAGTACGGGCGGGGGCACCGGGGAGTGGACCTCGCGGCGGCGCCGTGCGCCGTGGTCCGGGCGGTGGCGGCGGGCAGGGTCTCCTTCGCGGGGCGGGTGGCGGGCCGGGGCGTGATCGCGGTGGAGCTCGCGGGCACGGGCGATCCGCCGCTGCGCACGACGTACGGGCCGGTGCGGGCCGCGGTCGAGAAGGGCGACGAGGTGGTGACTGGCGAGGCGCTGGGGGTGCTCGAACTCCCCGCGACGGCGGCCCACTGCCGGGGCGGCTGCCTGCACTGGGGTCTGCTGCGGGCCGACGTGTACCTCGATCCGCTCTCGCTGCTGCCGCCGTGGCTGCTGCGACACGGGGCGTCGCGCCTGCTGCCGGTGATCGATGTGCCGCGTCCGGGCCCCCTGAAGCCACCGCGGCCACGGGCGGCTCCGCTGCCGGGGCTCCGGGGACTCCCCGGACCACCCCCGTGGCGGACGGGACCGCCGCTCCGACCGCCTTCGCCTCGGGCAGTGGTCGCGCCCGGCGCCGGACCGGGGTGGCATACGCCCTCACTGCCGGGGATCCCAGAGCCGCCGCACCGGCCGCTCCCGCCGTGGACGGGCGCTCCGCACGGCGCCGGAACAGAGCCGCACGGCGCCGGAGCAGAGCCGTGGGGCGCCGGAGCAGAGCCGCACGGCACCGCGCCGTCGGGCGTCCGCGAGCGGGGGCTCAGCCCCGAACGCCCCGCAGGGCCATGGTGACGGCGGCCTCGGTGATGGCGGACGGGTCTTCGGCGGCGCCCAGCTCAATGCGGCGCACGGCCGCGTCCACGACGCCCTGGAGCAGCATCGCCGCGAGCCGCGGCTCCGCGTGTCCGAGCTCGCTCAGGGCCTCGCCGATCATGGCGACGAGCCCGCCGTGCGCGGCACGGATCTTCTCCCGTGCCCCCGCGTCCAGCTCGGCCGCGGAGATCGCCACGACGGCCCGGTGGCGCCGGTCGCCGACCAGCGCCAGCTGCCGGCGCACATACGCCTCGACCTTGCCCTCGGCGGACTCGGCGCGCTCCATCGCCGCGGAGACCTCCGCCGCCCAGACGGGGAAGTCGACCTCGCACAGCTCCTCGACGACCGCGGCACGCGACCGGAAGTACTCGTACACGGATGACCGCGCGAGCCCCGTGCGCTCAGCGAGGGCGGGGAAGGTCAACGCCTCCGTACCGCCCTCGGACAGCAGGGACCGCGCTGCGTCCAGCAGGGCGCCCCGCTGCATCGACCGGTGCTCGGCCACAGAGGCCGCTCGAATCCTTGGCACGCACTCCACTCTACGGATGTGACCGCCAGGACGGGAGTCGCTGCGCCTCGCGGAACGCCGGACACCCGCCCCGCACCGCGGTCCTGCGGCAGGGACGATTCAGCGCGCTCAGCGGCCGAAACTCGCCAGCTTCGCCCGCAGCTGGAGCACCGATTTCGTGTGGATCTGGCTCACCCGGCTCTCCGTCACCCCGAGCACGTTGCCGATCTCGGCGAGCGTAAGACCCTCGTAGTAGTAGAGCGTGACGACGGTCTTCTCCCGCTCGGGCAACGTGTTGATCGCGCGCGCGAGCAGCCGCCGCAGCTCCCGGTCCTCGGCGACCTCCACGGGGTTGTCGGCCGCGGTGTCCTCGAGCGTGTCCATCAGGCTGAGCCGGTTGCCGCCCTCGCCGCCGACGTGCAGGAGCTCCTCCAGGGCCACCACGTTCGCCAGTGACAACTGGCTGAAAACCGCGTGCAGTTCCTCGAGGGCGACGCCCATCTCCCGGGCGACCTCGCTCTCCGACGGCGTGCGCCTCAACTGCGCCTCGAGCGTGGCATAGGCCCGCTCGACGTTGCGCGCCTTCTGCCGTACGGACCGGGGAATCCAGTCGAGCGCCCGCAGTTCGTCGATCATCGCCCCGCGGATACGTGTGATCGCGTACGTCTCGAACTTGATGGACCGCTCGATGTCGAACTTCTCGATCGCGTCGATCAGCCCGAACACCCCGGACGAGACGAAGTCCGCCTGCTCGACATTGGGCGGAAGGCCCACGCTGACCCGCCCCGCGACATACTTCACCAGCGGCGAGTAGTGCAGGATCAACTGCTCGCGCAGCCGCCCGTCACCCGTCTCTTTGTACGACCGCCACAGCTCGTCCAGCGACGAGGGCGCGGGGGGCCGCTCCCGCTCGCCGCTACGGGCGGCGGGAGGAACTGCCGCCCGGTCGGACCCTGAGGTGTGCTGGGGCATTCGTCGCCTTGAGCCGTTCTGCCGTGAACTGGTGGAGTCGTGCGAGGCGATGGATTCGCCCGCACCCGCGAGGTGGTGAGCTTCCGTGAAGTGAATGAGGTTGTCCGTCTGCTTGCCAGTGATTGCGTCTGGTTGCCTGTCCGCGTCGGAATCCTTGTGAGCGTAGCGTGACTGAAGTGTCGCAGTGTGCGAACAGTAGGCGATCCCGCGCACGCAGAGACGTTCCGCTGGGTCCCTGGTCGAGCTCCTTCCGTCGCCCTCCGTGACGACCACGGAGGCTCAACTCCACGCCCTCGCAAGGCCATCAGGAGTTCATCCGGACGGCCGAACACGCTCGGTCACGGGCCGTCCGCTTCCGGGAAGACCGACACGTTCGCCTGGCGTGTCAACTGCCAGCCGTCGCCGTGTCGTTCGACGAACCCGAGAGAGCGCAACTCGTACAACCGACCGACTGCCTCGTCGACCACCGTGCCCGCGCCGAGGGCGATCTCCCGGGCCGACGCGCTGCCGCGGGCCGGGAGCGCCGCCAGGACACGTGCGGCGTCCGCGGCGAGCAGATCGCGCGGCACCACGGGGCCGCGCCGCTCCGGGGCCAGCTCTCCCATGTCACCCACGAGCTCGACGATTTCCGCCGCGTCGGTCACCAGGACACCGTCCCCTCGCAGCAGTTCGTGCACCCCCGCCGAGAGCCCGCTGGTCGCGGGACCCGGCACCCCCATCGTGAAGCGGCCGAGCTCCCGCGCACTGCGCGCCGTGGCTAGTGCACCGCTGCGGTACGCGGCCTCGACGACGACACACCCCCTGGTCAGGGCGGCGATCACACGGTTGCGGAGGATGAATCTGCTCGGCGTCGGATGATCGCCCGGCGGTAACTCCCCCACCAACAGACCCTGTTCCGCGATCCTCCCGAGCAACTCGGCGTGTCCCCGCGGATAGGCCCGGTCGACCCCGCAAGCGAGCACCGCGACCGTGGCCCCGCCGGCCCCCAGGGCTCCCCGGTGCGCGGCCCCGTCCACCCCATAGGCACCGCCCGACACGACCACCCAGCCCCGCTCGGCGAGCCCTGCCCCGAGCCCGGCCGCCATGTGCGCCCCGTACTCCGTGCAGGCCCGCGCGCCGACCACGGCCACCGACCGCAGCGCCCATATCCGCAGGCTGGGCCGCCCCCGCACCCAGAGCCCCACCGGCCGCCCGTCCCCCAGGTCATCGAGCTGAACGGGCCACTCCGCGTCGCCCGGGCACACGAACCGCATCCCCGCGTCCCGCGCCACCGCCAGGTCCCGCCCCGGCCGCGCCTTCGCCGCCCGCGCCCGCAGCCCTTCCCACCGCACCGGCGTCACCCCGGCAAGGCGCTCCTCCCCCGCGGTCAGCCGCCGCACCACTTCGACGGCGCCGGTCTCCCGCAGCCACCGCCCTCCCGCCTCGTCCCCCGGTTCGAGGATCCGGGTCAGGGCGACCCGTGCCTGACGCTCCTCCTCCGGCAAGGTCATGTCAGCGCCCTGATCGCCATCGGCACACCCCGCGCCACCCCCGTACGCAACTGGAGCGCCAGGGCGACGTCCTGCGCGGCGGGCCGGTCACGTCCTGCCAGGTCAGCGACGGTCCAGGCGACCCGCAGGACCCGGTCGAGCCCCCGCGCGGTCAGGAATCCACGCTCCAGGTCGAGTTCGGCGGCGTCCAGGGCGCCCGGCTCGGCGGGCCACCGCGTGCGCAGCGAGTGTCCCGGCACCTCGCTGTTGGTCCGCCAGCCGGTGCCGGTCAGCCTGGCCGCCGCTCTCTCCCTGGCGCCGCGCACCCGGTCGGCGACCGTCTGCGTGGAGTCCCCCCGCGTGCCGCACCCGGCAAGCTCGGACCGCGTGACCGGCTCCACCTCCACCTTCAGGTCGATCCTGTCGAGCAGCGGGCCCGAGAGCCGTGCCTGATAGCGGCGGACGGCGGCCGCCGGGCATTCGCAGCCGTCGCCGAGCAGCGTGTGCCGGCCGCAGGGGCAGGGGTTGGCCGCGAGGACCATCAGGAACTTCGCGGGCAGCCGCACCACCCCCGCGCTGCGGGCGATCACCACATGGCCCGCTTCCAGGGGCTGGCGCAAGGAGTCCAGGGTCTGGCTGCTGAACTCCGGGGCCTCGTCGAGAAAGAGCACCCCGCGATGGGCCAGGGAGACCGCGCCCGGCCGGGCGAGCCCTTTGCCGCCGCCCACGAGCGACTGCATCGTCGCGGAGTGGTGCGGTGCGCAATACGGCGCGGTGTCCACCAGGGGCCTGCCCGGTGGCAGCATGCCCGCCACGGAGTGCACGGCCGTCACCTCCAGGGATTCCTCCCTGGTCAGCCGGGGCAGGATCGCGGGCAGCCGCTCCGCGAGCATGGTCTTTCCCGCGCCCGGCGGGCCCTGGAGGAACAGATGGTGCCCGCCCGCCGCCGCCACCTCCACGGCGGCCCTGGCCGACGCCTGTCCGACGACGTCGGCGAGGTCGAGTGCGTAGGCGTCCTCGGGACCGCCGCTGAGCCCCGTGCCCACGCCGGTTCCAGGCACGCAGAGCCCCGCGAGCATCGGGTCGGGTTTGCCGGGCTCGGCGGGCTCCTCCTCCGGCACCGGCTCGTCGGTGAGCACGGCGATCAGCTGCCGCAGGCTGCGCACCCCGAGCACCGAGATCCCCGGCACCAGCGCGGCCTCGGCCGCCGTGCACTCGGGGACGACGACCTGCTCATAGCCCGCGTCCGCCGCAGCGAGAACCGCGGGCAGCACTCCCCGCACCGGTCGCACCCGTCCGTCGAGACCCAGCTCGCCGATCATCACGATGTCGGTGAGGGTCCGCGGATCGATGCGCTCCGCCGCGCCGAGCACCGCACACGCCACCGCCAGATCGAAGCCGCTGCCGCCCTTGGGCACCGACGCCGGGCTGAGCCCCACCGTCAGCTTCTTCTGGGGCCATTCGCCGCCGGAGTTCACCACCGCGGCCCTGACCCGGTCCTTGCTCTCCGTCAGGCTCTTGTCCGGGAGCCCGACCAGCGTGAAGGCCGCGACTCCGGGCTCCAGGTCGGCCTGCACCTCGACGACCACGCCCTCGACGCCCACGAGCGCCACGGAACATGTACGCGCGAATCCCATCAGGCCACCCCCCGCGCGTGCTCCACGACGGGGGCGCCCCGGCGCGGGACAAGCACGCCGACGAGGTCGATCCGCACCCCACCGGGCGGCGGACCGCCGCGCTCCTCGATCCAGCGCTCGGCCAGGCGCCGCAGCCGCTCGGCCTTGGCCCTGCTGACGGCCGCCATCGGATGCTGGAACACCCCGGAGCCGACCAGGCCCGCCCTGCGCGTCTTGACCTCACAGACGACCAGTGCTTCGCCGTCCATGGCCACGATGTCGATCTCGCCGGTTCTGCCACCGCGCCAGTTGCGCTCCAGAACCGTCATTCCGGCTTCGCCCAGCCGCCGCGCGGCCAGGTCTTCGCCGTACCGCCCGAGTGCTCCCTGTGCGTTCATGTCGGCACCACCTCCGACATCCACACTGGGGCTCACCCCCGAGCGCTGCGGATCTTGGTGGACGACTCACCGCTTGTGGATAACCCGCTCACCCATGGCGGTGAACCAAGCCGTGAACCGAGCAGTGAACGGAGCGCTGAACCGGGCAGTGAACGGAGCGGCGGGCCGAGCAGTGAACCGACCGGTGGACTCAGCCTCCCGGCAGTTCGAGATCGCTCTTGTTGAGCTCCTCGATGTTCACGTCCTTGAACGTCAGGACGTGCACCTGCTTCACGAACCGTGCGGGCCTGTACATGTCCCACACCCAGGCGTCCGCCATGGACACCTCGAAGAAAACCTCACCCTGGACCGAGTGCACCTGCATCTCGTAGTCGTTGGTGAGATAGAAGCGCCGTTCGGTCTCGATCACGTATTTGAACAGACCGACGACATCGCGGTACTCCCGGTAGAGCTTCAGCTCCATCTCGGTCTCGTACTTCTCGAGGTCCTCGGCGCTCATGGCATGTTCCCCTTCAGCCGTGCGTCCCCCTATTGTGCGTCAGCCCCTGGAGCCTCTACACGATTTCCGCGTCGAGGGTCTCGGGCCGGCTCGGAGGACCCTCGTCGAGCAGCCTGCGAAGCAACTCGGCGAGCCTGGTCGGATACACCGTCTCATGTGCCTCGGTCAGTTCCCGGCACGTCCACCAACGCGCTCCCGCGACAGTCCGCTGTTCCAGCTCCGTCAGCCCTGTCGCCCGCGTCGCCGTCTGTGACGTACGCGCGAGGAAGTACCGCTCGTCCTGGTCCCAGCGCCGTCCGGCGAAGGGGAAGGAGCAGAACCGCTGCCACAGGGCGGGACCGAGCTCGACCTCGGTAATGCCCGTCTCTTCCATCAGTTCTCGCAGCGCGGCCTGTTCATGCGTCTCGTCGCCCTCCAGACCGCCGCCCGGCGTGAACCACCAGTCGTTCGACGTGTCCTGCGGCTCATGGCCGTGCAGCAGCAGGATCCGGTCCTGCGGGTCAAGGAGAACCACCCGCGCGACCTCACGCGGCGCCTGCGGCTGCGGCTCAGCCGGCATGGGCGGTCGCCCCCGACCCGTCGCGGCTCTGCGGACGCTCACGCCCGCGCCGCAGCCGCTTGGCCACCGGGCCGTACGCGGCGCCGCCCATGACCAGGGCGGCACCGGCCACCACGGCCCACACCATGAGCTGCACGGGCCCGGGGTCGGAGATGCCGCCCGGCATGTCCGCGAAGCCGTCGGGGCGCTCCAGCGTCCCGAACTTGCCCATCGGCCAGGCCACCGCGTCGACCCGCCCCTCCACCGCGCTGCGCGGCACGGAGCCATGGTTGGAGTCGCCGAGGTGCACGCTGGAGTCCAGGGAGCCGCTGCGCTCGTCACCGAGCAGGAAGAGGTTGCCCTCGGGGACCGTGGTGGCCGGGATGCCGGTGGCCGCGGCTCCCTTGCCCTCGGGAAGATACGGTTCTGCGACCTTCTTGCCGTTGACCATCAGCTTGCCGTCCGTGCAGCAGGAGATCCGGTCACCGCCGACGCCCACCACACGCTTGACCATCGGCAGGTCGCCCCAGCTCGCCTGCCGGAAGACGACGACGTCACCGCGGCGCACGTCGCTGCCGCCGTCCATCCGCTCCGCGAGGACCCGGTCGCCCGCGCCGATCGTCGGCGTCATCGACCCGGTGGGGACGGTGTACGGCTGGTACACGACGGCGCCCCAGACGAAGCCTCCCAGGAAGAGCACACAGCCGAGGGCCACGGCGAGACCCGACAGCACGCTGCCGATCCGTCCGCGGCCCTCGTCCGTACCTTGTGTCCTGCTCATCCCAGTGCTCCCCCATATCGGAGACGACCCCGCGCCCCTACGAGCAGGAGCGCGGAAGATCAGCGATCTGGGACGGCACCCTACCCGGCGGTACCTCCGCCAGAAACCCTCGCGTCCCGGGCCGCAGCCACCGTCAGCCGGCGCCTGCGCCAGAGCACGACCGGGACCGCACCCGCGAGCCCGAGGGCCGCGGGCGCCGCGCTCATGGCGGCGTTGATGCCCTGCTGGTCGAAGGTGTCCGGCTTGGGCAGCGTCGCCCAGCGGGTGGGCGGCCAGGCGATCACGATGGCGCGGCCCACGACGTTGTCCACGGGGACGGCGCCGCCGCCGGGCTGGTTCTGGTGATAGCGGGAGTCCAGCGAGTTCTGCCGGTGGTCACCCATGACCCAGATTTTGCCTGCCGGAACGGTGACCTTGAACTGGCCGCCCTGGTCGTCGACGGTGCACGGGGTGTTGCCCTCGAAGACGTACGGCTCGTTCAGTGCCTTGCCGTTGACCTTCACGGGTCCCGTGCCCTTGCACTCGACCGTGTCGCCGCCGACCGCGATGACCCGCTTGATCAGGTCCTTCTCGTCCGCGGACGGCATCAGGCCGACCCAGCCCAGAACACGCTGGATGGCGTTCGGGTCGGGCGTCGGCTCGCCGTCGAGCCAGTGGCCGGGGTCCCGGAAGACGACGACCTCGCCGCGCTCGGGCTCCGAGCCGAACCACGGGGTCAGCTTGTCGACCAGTACGCGGTCGCCCTTCTGGAGCGTGTTCTGCATCGAGTCCGAGGGAATCGAGAACGCCTGCACCAGGAAGGTCTTGATCACCAGCGCCAGGATCAGCGCGATGCCGATGAGGAGCGGCAGCTCCTTCCAGAAGGAGCGGGGGTTCTTCGCCCCCTTGGCCCGCATCCCGTCCTGCTCACCGGGCGCGGGCGTGGCGCCCGCGGAGTCACTCCCCGGGTTCACGCCGTCCGCTGCGGCCTCGGGCTCGTCTGATCGCCCTGGCTGCTCCTCGGGCCCACCGTGTCCGGACCGTGCGCCGACCGCCACATCCCCCACATCCACTCCTCAGTCCGTGCCGCTGCCCGCTCCTGATGCGATGCAGGCCCACCACTCCCATAACGAGCGGGAGTTCCGCAGGGGTCGGGAGTCCGGTCAATCCATATCGATCGCCGGTAGCCACCCTATGCGACGGCCCGATGGCGGTGTCCGACCCCGCACGCGCGTCGGGCACGGACGCGTACGTATCGGGCTCCTCCAGCTTGCGCCAGTGGTCGAAGGGCCAGGCGATGACGAGCGCGCGCCCCACCACGCTGTCTTCGGATACGGTGCCGCTGAACTTCTCGGTTCGGTGGAATCGGGAGTCGGCCGAGTCCGAGCGGTGGTCGCCCATGACGAAGAGGCGCCCCTCGGGGACCTTCACCTCGAACTCGAAGGACGACGGATCGTCGCCCGGGTTGATGTAGGGCTCGGTGAGCGGGACGCCGTTGACCGTCAGTTTCTTGTTCTTGTCGCAGCACTTCACGGTGTCGCCGCCGACGCCGACCACGCGCTTGATCAGATCCCGTTCGTTGTCGGACGGCAGCAGTCCGATGAAGGTCAGGCCTTCCTTGACCTGCTTGACGACCACGGGATCGTCCTTCTTCTTGGTCTGCTCGTCCTTGAGCCAGTTCCCCGGGTCCTCGAAGACGACGACGTCGCCCCGCTCGGGCTTGGCACCGAACCACGGGGTGAGCTTGTCGACGAGGACGCGGTCGCCGACCTTGATCGTCTGCTCCATCGAGCCCGAGGGGATCACGAAGGCCTGCACCAGGAAGGTCTTCAGGACCAGGGCTATCAGGAGCGCGACACCTATGAGGAGAGGTATCTCCTTGATCGCCGAGCGCTGCCTGCGCCGCTTGACCTTCCGCGCGAGCTTGCGCCGCTCGGCCCTTCCGGGCAGTACGGGACCGCTGGTGGGCCGGGATCCGGTGGGCAGCCTGGTATCGGCCCGGTGACTGGCGTCGCGCGTCCGTCCGCGGTTACCCATGCGCGCCGCCCGGAGCGGGCACGCGTGCGTAGCCGTCGGGACGCTCCAGGGAGGTCCAGTGGCCGACCGGCCAGGCGATCCAGTCGGCTCTGCCGATCACGGAGTCGACGGGGATCATTCCGCCGCCGGGCGCACCTAGGTAGTCGCGGGAGTCGCGGGAGTCGCTGCGGTGGTCACCGAGGAGAAACAGGCTGCCTTCGGGGACGACGGCGACAAAGGGCACCTTCGAGGGGGCGTCCCCCGGGTGCAGGTACGGCTCGTCGACGGGCTCGCCGTTCACCTTGATCCTCCCCCGCTTGTCGCAGCAGACCACCCGGTCTCCGCCCACCCCTGCGACCCGCTTGATGTAGTCGGCATCTCCGAAGTAGCCGCTGCCGTCGAAGACGACCGCGTCACCTCGCTGCGGCTCGGAACCGAAACGGTACGCCAACTTGTTGACGAGTACCCGGTCTCCGACCCGGAATGCGGGCTCCATGGAGCCGCTGGGGATCTGGAACGGCTGCATCACGAAGGTGCTGACGAGCAGCAGGGACACCATGCAGGCGAGCAGCGTCAGGGTGATCCTGCCGCCGGGCACCCGGGAGACGAACGACATAAAAGCGGAGCGCGACCGGTCCTCCGCCCCCGCGGACTCCCCGTCGCTCTGGGCGCCAGGGGAATCGGTGGGTGGGGAGGAGCGGTCGCGCTCCGTGTGCTGTGCTTCGGTGTCCATCGGGGCCAGATGCTATCCGGCTCCGCTGTGGACCCGTGCGCGAGCTCAGTTGTCGCGCTTCTCCTTGATCTTCGCGGCCTTGCCGCGCAGCTCACGGAGGTAGTACAGCTTCGCGCGACGCACGGCGCCGCGGGTGACGAGCTCGATCTTCTCGACGATCGGGGTGTGCACCGGGAAGGTGCGCTCCACGCCGACGGAGAAGGAGACCTTGCGGACCGTGAAGGTCTCGCGCACGCCGGCACCCTGGCGACGGATGACTACGCCCTTGAACTGCTGCACACGGGAGCGGTTGCCCTCGATGACGCGCACGTGGACGTTGACGGTGTCACCCGGGCGGAAGGCCGGGATGTCGGAGCGCAGCGAAGCGCTGTCGACGGAGTCGAGCAGGTTAGCCATGATCGTCTGCTTTCTTCACTGATGCCACAGGTCATCAGCGGGAAGTTCGTGATGAGGATTCGATAGCTGTTCGCGTCGGGCGGGCGTCGTTCCCCCTGTGGCAGGGGCGCACGCTGGACGTACAGCAGCGACCTATTGTTCCACGGCCCCGGGGTCTCGCCCAAATCGGCCGTCGGGACCCGGCCGCCACCCCAGGATCGAGAGCATCTCGCGGTCCTTCTTGTCGAAGGCGGCGGGGTCGCAGCGCTCGATCAGGTCGGGCCTGTTGCGGACCGTGCGGCGCAGTGCCTCGTCCCTGCGCCAGCGCGCGATCTTGCCGTGATGGCCGCTGGTCAGCACATCGGGGATGCCGTGACCGCGCCACTGGGGCGGCTTGGTGTACACGGGCCCTTCGAGCAGGTTCGCCATGGCGCCCGGCGCGAAGGAGTCGTCGCGGTGGGACTCGGCGTTGCCGAGTACTCCGGGCAGCAGCCGGGCCACCGCTTCGGTGACGACCAGGACGGCCGCCTCGCCGCCCGCGAGGACGTAGTCGCCGATCGAGACTTCGCAGACGGGCATCCGGGTCGCGTACTCGTCCACGACGCGGCGGTCGATGCCTTCGTAGCGCGCGGGCGTAAAGACCAGCCAGGGCCGCTCGGAGAGCTCTACGGCGAGTTCCTGGGTGAAGGGCCGCCCGCTGGGCGTCGGGACGACCAGGACGGGCCCGTGGGCCCCCGCCTCGTACCCGTCGGCGAGCACGTCGTCGAGCGCCGCGCCCCAGGGGTCGGTCTTCATGACCATGCCCGGGCCGCCGCCGTAGGGGGTGTCGTCGACCGTGTTGTGCCGGTCGTAAGTCCACTCCCTGAGGTCGTGCACGTTCACGTCGAGCTGTCCACGCGCGCGTGCCTTGCCGACGAGGGAGACGTTCAGGGGTTCCAGGTACTCGGGGAAGATCGTGACGACGTCGAGCCGCATCAGGCGTCGTCCTTCGGGGAAGCCTCGTCGTCCCTGGTGGAGACGATCTCCGCGCGGTCGTCGATCAGGCCGGGGGGCGGGTCGATGATCGCCCGCTGCTCCTCCAGGTCGATCTCGGTGACGATCTCCTCCACGAAGGGGATCATCACCTCGCTGCCGTCGGGCCGCTCGACGATGAACAGGTCCTGCGAGGGCAGGTGCGAGATCTCCGTGATGCGGCCGACCTCGACCCCTTCCTTGGTGACGACGTCGAGGTCCATCAGCTGGTGGTCGTAGTACTCGTCCTCGTCCTCCGGAAGCTCTTCCGGATCGACCTCCGCGATCAGCAGGGTGTTGCGCAGCGATTCGGCGCCCGTGCGATCGCGTACGCCCTCGAAGCGCAGCAGCAGCCGGCCGCTGTGCACCCGGCCGGTCTCGATGGTCAGCGGCCCCGTGGATGCGGGGTCGGTGGCGAGGACGGCGCCGGGGCCGAGCCGCAGTTCCGGCTCGTCGGTACGCACCTCGACGGTGACCTCGCCCTTGATGCCGTGGGCGCGGCCGATCCGCGCGACTACCAGCTGCACTGCTTTCTCCTGTGTCTGCAGACGACTACGGGCCGGGGAAGGCCCAGAAGCCCTCCCCGGCCCGTGCCGGTGCTACCTGTGGTTCAGTGAACCTGGTCCACGTCGACGAGGTCGACGCGGACACCGCGGCCGCCGATGGCGCCCACGACGGTCCGCAGAGCGCGCGCGGTGCGGCCGTTGCGGCCGATCACCTTGCCGAGGTCTTCCGGGTGGACCCGGACCTCGAGCACACGCCCCCGGCGCAGGTTGCGCGAGGCGACCTGCACGTCGTCGGGGTTGTCGACAATGCCCTTCACGAGGTGCTCGAGAGCCTCCTCGAGCATGCTCAGGCCTCGGTCGACTCGGCGGACTCGGCCTTGGCCTCGTCTGCCTTCTTGTCGGCCTTCTTCGCCTTCTGGGTGATGGCCTCACCCTTGGCGTCGTCGCCCTCGAGGCCCTTGGTGAAGGCCTCGAACGCGGCGCGCTTGTCCTTGGGCTCCGCGACGAGCAGCGGCGCCGGGGCCGGCAGGCCCTTGTGCTTCTGCCAGTCACCGGTGAGCTTCAGGATCGCCATGACCGGCTCGGTCGGCTGAGCGCCGACGGAGAGCCAGTACTGCGCGCGCTCCGAGTCGACCTCGATGCGCGAGGGGTTCTGCACCGGGTGGTACAGGCCGATCTCCTCGATGGCCCGACCATCACGGCGGGTACGGGAGTCGGCGACGACGATGCGGTAGTGAGGCGAACGGATCTTGCCCAGACGCTTCAGCTTGATCTTGACTGCCACTGGAGTGGTGTCTCCTGGTCTTGACGTGGTTGGGCACAACGAGATGCCACGTGGGGTTGCGGTACTCGGGGTGCCCGATGGACGCGTCAGCCGGAGGCGAGAGGGTTCCTATGCGGCTGTCGAGTACAGCTAGCCATTGTGCCATACCTCGCCGGGGCGTCCGCACCTGGTCCGGGCGCCCCGATCCGTACACCTCCAGCTCGGCCCCGTCAGCCGGCGGCGGCGCCGACCACTTCCGGAATGCGGAAGGGTTTCCCGCAGCCGCCGCAGACGATGGGCGCCTGGGCGAGCACCGAGGGGACCACGCGGACGTTGCGTCCGCAGTCGCAGACCGCCTTGACGCGGACGCCGCCCCCGGAGGAGCCGTGCCGGGCGGCCGGGCCCCGGAAGCTGCGCGCCGTGTCGGCGGCGGTCGCCGCGGTGTGCGCCTTGAGGGCGCGCTGGAGCCGCTCGATCGTCGGGCGGTAGCGCTTGCGGGCCTCGGGGTTGAGCGTGACCAACGAGAAGCCGCTGCTGGGATGCGGCTCATCGGGGTGGTCGAGACCCAACTCCTCGGCGATCGCGAGGAATCTGCGGTTGTGATAGCGGCCCGCGCGTGAGGTGTCGCGTACGCCGCGTGACGCGGCGATGCCATGGACTGCCTCATGGAGCAGTCGCTCGAAGGAGAGCTCGGCGCCGCAGGCGGACGACGACTCTCCGATCAGGGATTCGGGCGCGGCAAGATCGGGCAGCTCGGGGTGGTGCCGCTGAATATCGGCCCACGCCTGTGCCAGCTCTGCGGCGAGAACAGGTGGTGTCGTGCTCACGTCGTGAACAACGAGCAGGGATGCCCGGGGGTTCCATTCCGGGGCATCCCAAATAATTTGCACGTACCCGTCAGTTGCCGTTGATGTGTCCGGACGAGGGCGGGTGCGCTGATCTGCGCAGAAGCCTCGCAGCTCGTGGCAAGCCGGTACGTAGTAGCGCGTACGCCCCGGCGCGTAGAGGAGCGCCGCACACCGGGGCTCGTGTTGCGCGGGCAGGCGTACGAGCCGAGAACAAGCGCCCTGGTACCGGAGGCCCGCCCGTCAGCAGGCCGCCAGCAGGCGTCAGTAGGCGCGGGCCACCACAGCGACGTTACCGGGGGTCTCGTCGGCGTCGGGCACCGCCCCGTCCTCCGCGACCAGACACCGTACGGACACGGAGTGCTCGGCGAGCCGCGCCTCGCCCTCCGGGCCGAGCGCGGCCCACGGGATGCGCGCCCAGCCGCCGTCGGCCGTGGCCTCCACCGCCTGCTCGACGGTGGTGACGTCCGAGGTGCGGGACTCCCGGCGCTCGCGGGCCTGGTCCAGGAGCAGCTGCTGGTCTGCTTCGAGGACCGCGGGCAGCCGCGCCGCCAGGGAGTCGATCGCCACTGGCTCCTTGCCGCCCCTGATGCGGCGGGCCAGCATCGCGGTGCCGTTCGCGAGGTCGCGCGGGCCGACCTCGACGCGGACCGGCACCCCCTTGAGCTCCCAGTCGACGACGCGGCGCCCGAAGGGAGTGTCCGTGCGGTCGTCGACCTGCACGCGTACGCCGGCGGCCGTCAGGCGCTCGCCGATCTCGCGTACCGCGGCGAGCACCGCCTCGTCGTCCTTGACGGCGAGGACGACGGCCTGGACCGGGGCGAGGCGCGGCGGGACCCGCAGGCCGCTGTCGTCGCCGTGCATCATCACCAGGGCGCCGATCATGCGCGTCGTGCTGCCCCAGGAGGTCTGCCAGACGAGCTCCTGCTTGCCCTCCCTGGAGAGGTACCGGGTCTGGAAGGCTTTGGCGAAGTTCTGCCCGAGCTCGTGGCTGGTGCCGAGCTGGAGGGCCTTGCCGTCGCCCATCATGCCTTCGAGGGTGAGGGTGTTGATCGCGCCCGCGAAGCGCTCCGCGGCCGTCTTGCGCCCGAGGACGAAGTCCATCGCGAGGACGTCCCGCATGAACGCTCCGTAGACGTCCCGGTGGATGCGGGCCGCGAAGTCGCGGGCGTCTTCGTAGGTCGCGTGCGCGGTGTGCCCCTCCTGCCAGAGGAACTCCGATGTCCGCAGGAAGAGCCGGGGCCGCAGTTCCCAGCGGACCACGTTCGCCCACTGGTTGATCAGGAGCGGCAGGTCGCGGTAGCTCTGCACCCACTTGGAGAAGTACTCGTTGACGATCGTCTCGGAGGTGGGGCGCACGACGACCGGCTCTTCGAGCTCCTTGCCCCCGCCGTGCGTGACGACGGCCAGTTCGGGGGCGAAGCCTTCGACGTGCTCGGCCTCCCTGGTCAGGTACGACTGGGGGATGAGGAGGGGGAAGTAGGCGTTCTGGGTGCCCGTCTCCTTGATGCGCGCGTCCATGTCCTGCTGCATGCGTTCCCACAGGCCGTAGCCGTACGGGCGGATCACCATGGTGCCGCGCACCGGGCCGTTGTCGGCCAGCTCGGCCTTGTTGATCAGGTCCTGGTACCAGCGCGGGAAGTCTGCCGCCCGAGGCGTGAGAACGGGTGCCTTAGCCATGGCGCGCATGGTACGGCGGGCCCCCTGAGCGCGTGAATTGAATTCCTCCGGGGGGCGCACAACGGTGGCACGCAAGCATTGCCCCACAACCTCTGGACGTCGCGACGGATGCGGAGTTCCCTGGCATACGGGGGGAGTGCGAGCGCACTGCACGGGGGCGGACGAACCGTTTGAATACGACACTCCAGCAACTCTCGGCGGATTGGGGCGCTTTCCATGACACCTACACTCGCGCAGCCGCACCTCCCCCGCGCGGGCTCGACCCCCCGCGGCGTGGACCGGTGCGCACGCGCGCGTGACTGGGCGGAAATTCAGGAACGGATGCTGGTTCCGCTCTATGAAGCGGTGTATGAACGACTCGACGTGGGCGGCGGAACCCGGCTCCTCGGCCTCGGCTGCGGTTCCGGACTCGCCCTGCTGATGGCGGCGGCACGGGGCGCCTCGGTCACCGGTGTCGACCCCTCGGCGCCCGAACGGCTCGCCCTGGCCCGCGAACGCCTGCTGCCCGACGCGAGCCCGGAGGCACGACCGCAGGGCGACGCCCGGCTCGTGGACGGCGGCCCCGCCGATCTGTCGGGGCCGGACGCACCCTCGTACAACATGGTGACGGCGTTCCAGCCGATCGGCTGTATGGCGGGCGACTCCGAAGGGCTCTCCGGCCTCCTGGAGTCCACCGTCCCGCTGACCGGGCACGGCACCCCCGTGGTCCTCGTCGGCTGGGGTCCGCCGGAGCGCTGCTCTTAATATTATTTACTGAGGGTGGCGAGATAGTTTTGCTAATC
>NZ_JBNNJZ010000085.1:10865-22414 GCF_050270335.1 Streptomyces sp. NPDC059900 | reverse complement strand
CCTCTTCACACCATATTGACATGATCATGAAGTGTCACGAGCCTGGCGTTCGCGCACAAATGCGCCGGACAACCGCAAGGGGGGCTCATGAGACGCAGAGCGAGATCCAAGAGATCCAGAGCCGGTTTCAGATCGGTCGTCGCAGCGGGCGCGTTACTGGTCGGCGGACTCGTCGCCGTACCGCACGCGCAGGCCGACAGCGGGGAGAAGGCCCCGGCCGCCGATGATCCGGCGGCCGTGAAGGTCTATGAGGCCGAGGTCACCAAGAAGCAGATACCGATCCTGGTCGAGGCGGGCCAGGACGCCCACGAGCTCGCGGGGCAGGCCCCCGAGCGAGGCACCGCCCGGGTCGAGGTCTATCTGACCGAGGCGCAGGCCAAGGGCGTCGAGCGCGAGGGCGTCGAACTCACCGAGCAGAAGGTCTCCGCCGCCACGCAGCAGAAGCTCAAGGCCGCGGGAGACGGTGTCTTCCGGCCGTACAGCGGCGCGGGCGGCCTCAAGGAGGAGATCGTCAAGACCGGTCAGGCCCACCCGGGCCTCACCAAGGTCGTCTCCATCGGCAAGACGCTCAAGGGGCAGGACATCCTCGCCCTGAAGCTCACCAAGAACGCGGACAAGTCCAAGGACGGCTCCAAGCCCTCCACGCTCTACATGTCCAACCAGCACGCGCGCGAGTGGATCACCCCCGAGATGACCCGCCGCCTGATGCACCACTACCTCGACAACTACGGCAAGGACCAGCGCATCACCAAGCTCGTGAACTCCACCGAGCTGTGGTTCGTGCTCTCCGCCAACCCCGACGGCTACGACTTCACGCACGCCGCCGACGGCGAGCGCCAGTGGCGCAAGAACCTCCGCGACATCGACGGCGACGGCAAGATCGCGGCGGGCGACGGCGTCGACCTCAACCGCAACTTCGCCTACAAGTGGGGCTACGACAACGAGGGCTCGTCCCCGGAGGCCTCCTCGGAGACCTACCGCGGCACCGGACCCATGTCCGAGCCCGAGACCAAGGCAATCGACCGCTTCCAGAAGCGCATCGGCTTCGAGTACGGGATCAACTACCACTCGGCGGCCGAACTGCTCCTCTACGGAATCGGCTGGCAGGTCGCCACGCCGAGCCCGGACGACATCCTCTACAAGGCGCTGAACGGCACCCCGGAGAAGCCCGCCGTTCCCGGATACCACCCGCAGGTCTCCTCCGAGCTCTACACCACCAACGGCGAGGCGGACGGCCACGCGGGCAACATCAACGGCATCTCGATGTTCACGCCGGAGATGTCCACCTGCCAGACGGCCTCGAACGTCGACCCGAACGACGCCTGGAAGCCCGAGGACTGCGCCTCCATTTTCACCTTCCCGGACGACGAGAAGCTGATCCAGCAGGAGTTCGCGAAGAACGTTCCGTTCGCGCTGGCCGTCGCCGAGACCGCACTCCACCCCGACCAGCCGGTCTCCGTCACCGGCATCGAGGCCCCCGACTTCACGCCGGACTCCTTCACGCAGTCCTACGCCCGCGGCGGTGACCAGGAGGTCGCCGTCACGGCCCGCAAGTCGGTGCGCGACAAGGAGCTCAACTACCGCATCAACGGCGGCCGTACGCACGACGAAGGCGTCAAGGCCTGGAAGGGCGGCGAGACGTACGGCGGCGAGGACAACCTCCACTTCGACCAGTACCGCGCCGAGGTCGAGGACGCACGCGTCGGCGACAAGGTCGAGGTGTGGTTCACCGGCCGCAACAAGAAGGGCCGTACGGAGAGCCCGCACTTCACCTACACCGTCACCGAACGGGCCAAGGCGAACACCCTCGTCGTCGCCGAAGAGGGCGCACCCGCGACCCAGGCCCAGAAGTACGTGGACGCCCTCAAGGCCAACGGGCGCTCGGCCGTGGTCTGGGACGTCGCCAAGCAAGGCGTCCCGCACCCGCTCGGCGTCCTGTCGCACTTCTCCGCGGTCGTGCACTACACCGGCGACCCGGTGCCAGGCGCGCCCACCCAGCTCGCCCTGCGCGCCTACCTCAACGAGGGCGGCAAGCTGATCGAGTCCGGCGAGCGCACCGGCAGCAACGTCGACCTCGGGGACGCGCTCTCCGACGACTTCGCGCAGTACTACCTGGGCGCGTACGAACGGCTGTCCGCGCCCGGCGCCACCAGTTTCGAGGGCAGCGGCGCGCTCGACGGCGTCAAGACGCCGCTGGCGGCGGCCGAGGGCAACCCCCTGGACAAGGCGGGCCGTTACACCGTCACGTCCGACACCCTGCCCGCGGACGAGTTCCCGCAGTTCAAGAGCGCGGCGGCAGGCAGCTATCCCGGCATCACCAACCCGTACGCACCCTTCGCGGGCCAGGGCATGGCATCGGCGACCCACGCCGACCAGGACTGGAAGCGGCTGACCCGCACCATCGACCTGACCAACGTCACGGCCGCCGACCAGCCGCAGCTGCGGTTCGCGCTCAACTGGAACCTCGAGACCGGCTACGACCACGGCGTCCTTGAGGCACACACCACCGGCGCCGACGACTGGACCACGCTGCCGGACTCGAACGGCAACTCGTCCCAGGCCGTGCCCGCCGAGTGCGGGGCCGGGTTCTTCATCAACGGCCACCCGTTCCTGCGCCACTACCTGACCCAGTCGGCGACCGGCTGCACGGCGTCGGGCACCAGCGGCGCCTGGAACAGCTTCACCGGGTCCTCCGGCGGCTGGAAGCCCGTCTCCTTCGATCTGAGCGCCTACGCGGGCAAGACGATCGAGGTGTCCCTCAGCGCCATCACCGACCCCTCCAGCGGGGGCCGGGGTCTCTTTGCCGACAACGCCCAGCTCGTGATAAGGGGCAACGCCACGGAGACCGAGGGATTCGAGACCTCTCTGGGTACCTGGGCGGTCGCTCCGGCGCCCCCCGGGAGCCCCAACATCACGGGTGACTGGGCCCGTACGGGGGAGCTCTACAAGCCCTACGCGGCCGTCACAGCGCGTGACAGCGTGCTGCTCGGCTTCGGGTTCGAGCATGTACCCGGAAGTGCCGAACGGGCCGCTCTTATGGGCGCCTCCCTTGCACATCTGCGCCGCTGACGCTGCGTAATCAGGAGCCCGTTCACGGTGGCTCGTACTTCCTACTCGGGGGTACGGGCCACCGTGCCGTCCGACCCCCCTGTCGATGTCACCCAAAGGCCATCAGAGAGGTAGGGTCGGAGGCGGTCGGGGACATCCCATACATCTCGCCGGCGTCTGAAACCGGCGTACCAACGAGGAGATCGGTTCGTGACGATCCGCGTAGGCATCAACGGCTTCGGCCGCATCGGGCGCAATTACTTCCGAGCGCTGCTTGAGCAGGGTGCGGACATCGAGATCGTGGCTGTCAACGACCTGGGTGACACCGCGACTACGGCTCACCTCCTGAAGTACGACACCGTCCTGGGCCGTCTCAAGGCCGAGGTGTCGCACACCGAGGACACCATCACGGTCGACGGCCACACCATCAAGGTGCTGTCCGAGCGCAACCCCGCCGACATCCCGTGGGGTCAGCTGGGCGTCGACATCGTGATCGAGTCGACCGGCATCTTCACCAAGAAGGCCGACGCCGAGAAGCACATCGCCGGTGGCGCGAAGAAGGTCCTCATCTCGGCTCCGGCCAAGGACGAGGACATCACCATCGTGATGGGCGTCAACCAGGACAAGTACGACGCGGCCAACCACCACGTCATCTCGAACGCGTCCTGCACCACCAACTGTGTGGCGCCGATGGCGAAGGTTCTCGACGAGAACTTCGGCATCGTCAAGGGCCTGATGACGACGGTCCACGCGTACACCAACGACCAGCGCATCCTGGACTTCCCGCACTCGGACCTGCGCCGCGCCCGCGCCGCCGCCGAGAACATCATTCCGACCACGACCGGTGCCGCCAAGGCCACCGCTCTGGTCCTCCCGCAGCTCAAGGGCAAGCTCGACGGCATCGCGATGCGCGTCCCCGTCCCGACGGGCTCGGCCACCGACCTCGTCGTCGACCTCCAGCGCGAGGTCACCAAGGACGAGGTCAACGCCGCGTTCAAGAAGGCCGCCGACGACGGCGCCCTCAAGGGCATCCTCTTCTACACCGAGGACCCGATCGTGTCGTCCGACATCGTCAGCGACCCTGCCTCTTGCACCTTCGACTCCTCCCTGACCATGGTCCAGGAGGGCAAGACGGTGAAGATCCTCGGCTGGTACGACAACGAGTGGGGCTACTCCAACCGCCTCGTCGACCTCACGGTCTTCGTCGGCGGCCAGCTCTGATCAGCAGAGCAGGCACCTCGATGTGAGCACAGGGTCCGGACCGCGCAATACTGCGTGGTCCGGGCCTTGTTGCACGTCAGCCCTCCAAAGGAGTCCTGGACCAGTCATGAAGACGATCGACGAACTTCTCGCCGCAGGGGTCGAAGGCAAGCGGGTCTTCGTCCGCGCCGACCTCAATGTGCCGCTCGCCGACGGCACCATCACCGACGACGGCCGTATCCGCGCCGTCCTGCCGACCGTCACCAAGCTCGCCGAAGCGGGCGCCAAGGTGATCGTCGCCTCGCACCTCGGCCGCCCCAAGGGCGCCCCGGACCCGGTGTTCTCGCTGCTGCCCGCCGCCGAGCGCCTCGGCGAACTCCTCGGCAAGCCCGTGGCGTTCGCCCAGGACACCGTGGGCCCCGCCGCGCACGACGCGGTGGACGGCCTGGAGCCCGGTCAGGTCGCCGTCATCGAGAACCTCCGCTTCAACGCGGGCGAGACCAGCAAGGACGACACCGAGCGCGGCGAGTTCGCCGACAAGCTCGCCGCCCTCGCCGACGTGTACGTGGGGGACGGCTTCGGCGCCGTGCACCGCAAGCACGCCTCCGTGTTCGACCTCCCGGCGCGCCTGCCGCACTACGCCGGTTACCTCATCGCCACCGAGGTCGGCGTCCTGAAGAAGCTCACCGAGGACGTCAAGCGCCCGTACGTCGTCGCGCTCGGCGGCGCCAAGGTCTCCGACAAGCTGGCCGTCATCGACGAGCTGCTCGGCAAGGCCGACCGCCTCCTGATCGGCGGCGGCATGGCGTACACCTTCCTCAAGGCCCAGGGCCACGAGGTCGGCATCTCCCTCCTCCAGGAGGACCAGGTCCCGACCGTCAAGGAGTACATCAAGCGTGCGCAGGACAGCGGAGTCGAGCTGGTCCTGCCCGTGGACGTGCTGGTCTCCACCGAGTTCCCGGACCTGAAGACCAAGGCCCCGGCCAACCCCACCACGGTCGCCGCGGACGCCATCCCGGCCGACCAGGAGGGTCTCGACATCGGTCCCGAGACCCGTAAGCTCTACGCCTCGAAGCTCGCCGACGCGGCCACCGTCTTCTGGAACGGTCCGATGGGCGTCTTCGAGCACCCGGACTATGCCGAGGGCACCAAGGCGGTCGCTCAGGCGCTTCTCGACTCGCCGGCCTTCACGGTCGTCGGCGGCGGTGACTCCGCCGCCGCCGTCCGCACGCTGGGCTTCGACGAGAACGCATTCGGCCACATTTCCACCGGCGGCGGCGCCTCCCTCGAATACCTCGAGGGCAAGACGCTCCCCGGCCTCGCCGCACTGGAGAACTGACACCTGATGACTACGCGTACCCCGCTGATGGCGGGCAACTGGAAGATGAACCTCAACCACCTCGAGGCCATCGCCCACGTCCAGAAGCTCGCCTTCGCCCTCGCCGACAAGGACTACGAGGCCGTCGAGGTCGCCGTCCTGCCCCCCTTCACCGACCTGCGTTCGGTGCAGACCCTGGTCGACGGCGACAAGCTCAAGATCAAGTACGGCGCCCAGGACATCTCGGCGCACGACACCGGTGCCTACACCGGTGAGATCTCCGGCCCGATGCTCTCGAAGCTGAAGTGCACGTACGTGGCCGTGGGCCACTCCGAGCGCCGTCAGTACCACGACGAGAGCGACGAGGTCTGCAACGCCAAGGTGAAGGCCGCCTACAAGCACGGCCTGACCCCCATCCTCTGCATCGGCGAGGGCCTCGACATCCGTGAGGCCGGCCAGCAGATCCAGTACACCCTCGCCCAGCTCGACGGCGGCCTGAAGGACCTGCCCGCCGAGCAGGCCGAGACCATCGTCATCGCCTACGAGCCGGTGTGGGCCATCGGCACCGGCAAGGTCGCGACCCCCGAGGACGCCCAGGAGGTCTGCGGCGCGATCCGCGGCCGCCTCGCCGAGCTGTACTCGCAGGAGCTCGCCGACAAGGTGCGCATCCAGTACGGCGGCTCCGTGAAGTCCGGCAACGTCGCCGCGATCATGGCGCAGCCCGACGTGGACGGCGCCCTCATCGGCGGCGCGGCACTCGACCCGGACGAGTTCGTCAAGATCGTCCGCTTCCGCGACCAGTGAGTATGCGGTAGCGCCGATACGTCGTACCCTTGCGGGGGCCGGGCGACTCGCTCAGCGAGGCATCCGGCCCCCGTCGTCGATACAGAGTCGATTCAGATCCGAGGAAGTTGGTCCAGCCGTGGTTATGGGGTTCTCGATCGCCCTGATCGTCTTCAGCCTGCTGATGATGCTTCTTGTCCTGATGCACAAGGGCAAGGGCGGCGGTCTTTCCGACATGTTCGGTGGCGGCATGCAGTCCTCCGTCGGCGGCTCTTCCGTCGCCGAGCGCAACCTCGACCGCATCACTGTCGTGGTCGGTCTTCTCTGGTTCGCGTGCATTGTCGTGCTCGGCCTGTTGATGAAGGTGAACAACTGACCGCGAAAGCGGCTTGATTGCCACCTTGCGAAAGCTTCGCTTAAAGCCCCATGTACGGTGCGCGCCGCACGGCGCGGATTATCATGGGGCTTGCGTCTCTGTGCGGGGTGTAACTCCAAACACTGGACGCGCGTTGGGCCTTACGTAGACTGAGGCGCCCGCAGCAGCACCATCACGCAGGGAGTTACGACCGTGGCAAGTGGCAACGCGATCCGAGGAAGTCGGGTCGGGGCGGGGCCGATGGGCGAGGCCGAGCGCGGTGAGTCCGCGCCGCGTCTGCGCATCTCCTTCTGGTGCTCCAACGGGCACGAGACGGTTCCCAGCTTCGCCAGCGACGCGCAGGTGCCCGATACTTGGGACTGCCCCCGCTGCGGCTTCCCGGCCGGTCAGGACCGGGACAATCCGCCGGACCCGCCCCGCACCGAGCCGTACAAGACGCACCTGGCATACGTACGCGAGCGGCGCAGTGACGCGGACGGCGAGGCAATTCTCGCGGAGGCGCTGGCGAAACTGCGGGGCGAGATCTAGAGCGTGAGAAGGGCCGGACATCCGCGGATGTCCGGCCGCTGTGCTTTTCACGCGGCGTTTACCGGCACGTGTGCGGACAGACAGCTTCAGAGATCTCATATCGGGCCCTGATCAATTAGGTTGGAACGTGCAGCGGGGCAAGGTACGTACACAGGTACGAGAGAAGGCTGAAGTCCGAGATGAACGCAGAAAGCCGCGCCAGGCTCAACCAGACGCCCGAATGGGCGGCGATCGGCAAGCACCGGGAGCAGCTGGGGGAGGTGCAGCTGCGTGATCTTTTCGCGAAGGACCCGGCGCGCGGCACGCAGTACACGCTTCAGGTCGGCGACCTGCACGTCGACTACTCCAAGCACCTCGTCACCGACGAGACGCTGAGGCTCCTGCGCGAGCTCGCCGCGGCCACCGACGTCTTCGGTCTCCGGGACGCCATGTTCCGCGGCGAGAAGATCAACACCACCGAGGACCGCGCCGTCCTGCACACCGCGCTTCGCGCCCCGCGGGACGCGGTGGTCGAGGTGGACGGCGAGAACGTGGTGCCGGCCGTGCACGCCGTGCTCGACAAGATGGCCGCCTTCTCCGGCAAGGTCCGTTCCGGGGAGTGGACCGGTCACACCGGCAAGCGCATCAAGAACATCGTGAACGTCGGCATCGGCGGCTCCGACCTCGGCCCCGCCATGGCGTACGAGACGCTCCGGTCCTTCACCGACCGTGATCTGACCGTCCGCTTCGTGTCGAACGTCGACGGCGCCGACCTGCACGAGGCCGTGCGGGACCTGGACGCCGCCGAGACGCTGTTCATCATCGCTTCGAAGACGTTCACCACGATCGAGACGATCACGAACGCGACCTCGGCGCGCAACTGGCTCCTGACCGAGTTGGGCGCCGACCAGAGCGCGGTCGCCAAGCACTTCGTGGCCCTGTCGACCAACGCCGAGAAGGTCTCCGACTTCGGCATCGACACGGCCAACATGTTCGAGTTCTGGGACTGGGTCGGCGGCCGCTACTCCTTCGACTCGGCGATCGGCCTCTCGCTGATGATCGCCATCGGCCCGGACGCCTTCCGCGAGATGCTCGACGGCTTCCACCTCGTCGACGAGCACTTCCGCACCGCGCCCGCCGAGTCGAACGTGCCGCTGCTGCTCGGCCTCCTCGGCATCTGGTACGGCAACTTCCACGACGCCCAGTCGCACGCGGTCCTGCCCTACTCGCACTACCTCTCCAAGTTCACCGCCTACCTCCAGCAGCTGGACATGGAGTCCAACGGAAAGTCCGTCGACCGCGACGGGCGGCCCGTGGACTGGCAGACGGGACCGGTGGTCTGGGGCACGCCGGGCACCAACGGGCAGCACGCGTACTACCAACTCATCCACCAGGGCACGAAGTTGATCCCGGCCGACTTCATCGGCTTCGCCGAGCCGGTCGCCGATCTGCTGCCGGGCCTGGTCGCCCAGCACGACCTCCTGATGGCCAACTTCTTCGCCCAGACGCAGGCGTTGGCCTTCGGCAAGACGCCCGACGAGGTGCGGGCCGAGGGCGTGCCGGACGAACTCGTCGCGCACAAGACGTTCCAGGGCAACCACCCGACGACGACGCTCCTCGCCAAGGAGCTGACCCCGTCGGTTCTCGGCCAACTCATCGCGCTCTACGAACACAAGGTGTTCGTGCAGGGCGCCGTGTGGAACATCGACTCCTTCGACCAGTGGGGCGTCGAGCTCGGCAAGGTGCTCGCCAAGCGCATCGAGCCCGCCCTGACCGAGGGCGCCGACGTGCCGGACCTCGACGGTTCGACGACGGCCCTCGTCGAGAAGTACCGCACGCTGCGCGGCCGTTGAGCCGATAGGACGCAGTACGGCCCGGCCCGCCGAGAGGCGGACCGGGCCGTACTGCTGTCACACGACCGCTCAGGGCGAAGCCGGCGGATACAGATCGCGCGGCAGCTGCGAGGCCGCGGCGGCATCGAGCAGCCACAGCGTCCGCGACCTGCCGTACGCGCCCGCGGCGGGCGCCTGTACCTCGCCCGCGCCGGACAGCGCGATCGCCGCGGCGTTCGCCTTGTCCTCGCCCGCCGCGAGCAGCCACACCTCGCGGGCCGAGCGGATCGCCGGGAGCGTGAGCGTGATGCGCACGGGCGGCGGCTTGGGCGCGCCGTGCACGCCGACCACCGTCCGCTCGCTCTCGCGGACCGCGGGCAACTCCGGGAAGAGCGAGGCGACATGGGTGTCCGGACCGACGCCCAGCATCAGCACGTCGAACGTCGGCACCGGGCCGTGGTCCTCGGGCCCCGCGGCCGCGGTGAGCTCGGCGGCGTACATCCCGGCCGCCGCGTCCACCTCGTACGCGCCGTCCGACGCGGGCATCGGATGCACCCGGGCCGGGTTCAGGGGCACCGAATCGAGCAGTGCCTCCTTGGCCTGGGTGTAGTTGCGCTCCGGGTCGCCGTCCGGCAGGAAGCGCTCGTCGCCCCACCACAGGTCCAGGCGCGACCAGTCGATCGCGTCCTTGGCCGCGGACGAACTCAGCGCCGCGAGCAGGCCGTTGCCGTTGCGGCCGCCGGTGAGGACCACCGACGCGAAGCCGCGGGCGGCCTGCGCGTCGACGATCTTCGTGATGAGGCGGGCCGCGGCGGCCTGCGCCATCAGCTCCTTGTCGCGGTGCACGACCAGCTGCGGGGCGGCGCTCACTTCGCCGCCGCCTTCTTGGCCGCGGTCTTCTTCGCCGGGGCCGTCTTCTTGGCCGCCGCGGTGGGCTCTTCCACGTCGGGGACCGTCGAATGCTCCGCCGACTCGCCCAGGCGGTCCACGCCGAATTTCAGCGCGGACGCGTAGGTGTCGTCCGGGTCGAGACGGCGCAGCTCCTCGGCGATCAGCTCGGCCGTCTCGCGGCGCTTGAGCGCCACCGCACGGTCGGGCTGCCCCTGGATGGAGAGCGTGGCGAGCGAGCCGTCGGCCCGGCCGAGCACGATGGGACCGCAGTCGGTGTCCATGCGTACGCCGGTGAGGCCGGGGCCCGCGGACAGCGAGCGCTTCACGGGCACGGAGAGCCGGTCCGCGAGCCACATGCCGAGCAGCTCACAGCTCGGGTTGAACTCCTCGCCCTCCACCTCGACCGCGGTCACCTTGCAGTGGACCTGGTCGAGAGCGGCCGCGAGCATCGAGCGCCACGGGGTGATCCGGGTCCAGGACAGGTCCGTGTCGCCGGGGCTGTAGGCGTCGGCGCGCGCGGTCAGCTCGTGGATCGGCTGCTCGGCGGCGTAGGTGTCCGTGACGCGGCGCTGGGCGAGCGCGCCGAGCGGGTCCTTGGCCGGGTTGAGCGGCGCGTTGACCGGCCACCACACGACCACCGGGGCGTCGGGGAGCAGCAGCGGCAGGACGACCGACTGGGCGTGGTTGATGACCTCGCCGTACAGCCGCAGGACCACCGTTTCGCCGGTGCCCGCGTCCGCGCCGACCCGTACCTCGGCGTCCAGGCGCGAGGTCGTGCGGTCGCGGGGCGAGCGCGCTGCGCGCTTGATGACGACCAGGGTGCGCGAGGGGTGCTCGCGGGACGCTTCGTTGGCCGCCTTCAGGGCGTCGTAGGCGTTCTCCTCGTCGGTGACGATGACGAGGGTGAGCACCATGCCGACGGCCGGGGTGCCGATCGCCCTGCGGCCCTTGACGAGCGCTTTGTTGATCTTGCTGGACGTGGTGTCCGTAAGGTCGATCTTCATGGGCGACGCCAGCTCCGTCCGTCTCGTGCGAGCATTTCGTCCGCCTCGGACGGGCCCCAGGTCCCGGACGGGTACTGCGCGGGCTTGCCGTGCTTGTCCCAGTACTCCTCGATCGGGTCGAGGATGTTCCAGGAGAGCTCGACCTCCTCCGTGCGCGGGAAGAGGTTGGCGTCGCCGAGCAGGACGTCCAGGATCAGGCGCTCGTACGCCTCCGGGCTGGACTCGGTGAAGGACTCGCCGTACGCGAAGTCCATCGACACGTCGCGGATCTCCATCGAGGTGCCGGGCACCTTGGAGCCGAACCGGACCGTGATGCCCTCGTCGGGCTGGACGCGGATGACGATCGCGTTCTGGCCCAGTTCCTCCGTCGCCGTGTGGTCGAAGGGGGAGTGGGGCGCGCGCTGGAAGACGACCGCGATCTCGGTGACGCGCCGGCCGAGGCGCTTGCCGGTGCGCAGGTAGAACGGGACGCCCGCCCAGCGGCGGTTGTCCACCTCCAGCTTGATGGCCGCGTAGGTGTCGGTCTTCGACTTGGCGTCGATGCCGTCTTCCTGGAGGTAGCCGACGGCCTTCTCGCCGCCCTGCCACCC
>NZ_JBNNJZ010000085.1:0-10855 GCF_050270335.1 Streptomyces sp. NPDC059900 | reverse complement strand
GCGTACTGCCCGCGGACCGTGTTCTTGCCGAGGTCCTTGGGCAGCCGGACGGCGCCCAGGACCTTCGCCTTCTCGGCGACGAGGGCGTCCGCGTCGAAGGAGGCGGGCTCTTCCATCGCGGTCAGCGCCATCAGCTGGAGCAGGTGGTTCTGGATGACGTCACGGGCGGCGCCGATGCCGTCGTAGTAGCCGGCGCGGCCGCCGATGCCGATGTCCTCGGCCATCGTGATCTGGACGTGGTCCACGTACGACCGGTTCCAGATCGGCTCGAACATCTGGTTGGCGAAGCGGAGCGCCAGGATGTTCTGGACGGTCTCCTTGCCGAGGTAGTGGTCGATCCGGAACACCTGGTCCGGGGCGAACACCTCGTGCACGATCGAGTTGAGGTCCTTGGCGGACGCCAGGTCGTGTCCGAAGGGCTTCTCGATGACCGCGCGGCGCCAGGAACCCTGCGGGGCGTCCGCGAGCTCGTGCTTCTTGAGCTGCTGGACGACCTGCGGGAAGAACTTCGGCGGCACGGAGAGGTAGAAGGCGAAGTTGCCGCCCGTCCCCTGCGCCTTGTCGAGCTCCTGGATGGTGGCCTTGAGCTGCTCGAACGCGGCGTCGTCGTCGAAGTTGCCCTGGACGAAGCGCATGCCCTGGATGAGCTGCTGCCAGACCTCCTCGCGGAACGGCGTACGCGAGTGCTGCTTGACCGCGTCGTGCACGACCTGGGCGAAGTCCTCGTCCTCCCAGTCGCGGCGGGCGAAGCCGATGAGCGAGAAGCCCGGCGGAAGGAGACCCCGGTTGGCGAGGTCGTAGACGGCGGGCATCAACTTTTTACGGGACAAATCGCCCGTGACGCCAAAGATGACCAGGCCCGACGGCCCCGCGATACGCGGGAGCCGTCGGTCTGCGGCGTCACGCAGCGGATTGCTGCTTGACAAAGTGGTCAGCCCTTCGAGGGAGCGAGGCGCTGGAGCTCGGCCTCGGTCGACTTGAGCAGATCGGTCCAGGAGGCCTCGAACTTCTCGACGCCCTCGTCCTCGAGCAGCTGTACGACCTCGTCGTACGAGATGCCGAGCTTCTCGACGGCCTCGATCTCGGCGCGCGAGGCGTCGTACGTGCCGGCGACCGTGTTGCCCGTGATCGAGCCGTGGTCGGCGGCGGCCTCCAGGGTCGCCTCCGGCATCGTGTTCACCGTGTTCGGCGCGACCAGGTCGTCGACGTACAGGGTGTCCTTGTACGCCGGGTCCTTGACGCCCGTCGAGGCCCACAGCGGACGCTGCTTGTTGGCCTGCGCCTTGTCGAGCGCGGCCCAGCGGTCCGAGGAGAAGACCTCTTCGTAGGCCTCGTAGGCCAGGCGGGCGTTGGCGAGGGCGGCCTTGCCCTTGAGGGCCTTGGCCTCGTCCGTGCCGATGCCGTCGAGGCGCTTGTCGATCTCGGTGTCCACGCGGGACACGAAGAAGGACGCCACCGAGTGGATCTTGGAGAGGTCCAGGCCCGCGGCCTTCGCCTTCTCCAGGCCCGCCACGAACGCGTCCATGACCTCGCGGTAGCGCTCGAGGGAGAAGATCAGCGTCACGTTCACGCTGATGCCCTTGCCGATGACCTCGGTGATCGCGGGCAGGCCCGCCTTCGTCGCCGGGATCTTGATGAGCGTGTTCGGGCGGTCCACCAGCCAGGCGAGCTGCTTGGCCTCGGCGACGGTCGCCTTGGTGTTGTGCGCGAGGCGCGGGTCGACCTCGATCGACACGCGGCCGTCCTGGCCGCCCGTCGAGTCGAAGACCGGGCGCAGGATGTCGGCGGCGTCACGGACGTCCGCCGTCGTGATCATGCGGATGGCTTCTTCGACGGTGACCGCGCGGGCGGCGAGGTCGGCGAGCTGCTGCTCGTAACCGTCACCGCTGCTGATCGCCTTCTGGAAGATCGACGGGTTCGTCGTGACGCCCACGACGTGGCTCTGGTCGATCAGCTCGGCGAGGTTGCCGGACGTGATCCGCTTGCGCGACAGGTCGTCCAGCCAGATCGCGACGCCTTCGTCGGAAAGGCGCTTGAGTGCGTCTGTCATGAGGATTACATCTCCTACTAGGTCGTATGTCGGCGTCAGCGCTGAGCGGCGTCGATCGATTCCCGGGCGGCGGCGGCCACGTGATCGGCGGTGAAGCCGAACTCGCGGAAGAGCACCTTGCCGTCGGCCGAGGCACCGAAGTGCTCAAGGGAGACGATGCGCCCGGCGTCACCCACGAAGCGGTGCCAGGTCAGGCCGATGCCCGCTTCGACCGCCACGCGCGCCTTCACGGACGGCGGCAGGACGCTGTCGCGGTACTCCTGGTCCTGCGCCTCGAACCACTCGACGCACGGCATCGAGACGACGCGCGTCGGAACGCCCGCGGCCTGGAGCTGCTCACGCGCCTCGACGGCGAGCTGCACCTCGGAGCCGGTGCCGATGAGGACGACCTCGGGGGCGCCGCCGTCGGCCTCGAACAGGACGTAGCCGCCCTTGACGGCGCCTTCGGTGACCTCGCGGTCGTACGTCGGCACGCCCTGACGGGTCAGCGCGAGGCCGTGCGGGGCGCCCTTGCCGAACTCCTTGGTGTAGCGCTTGAGGACCTCGCGCCACACGATCGCGGTCTCGTTCGCGTCCGCGGGGCGGACCACGTTCAGACCGGGGATGGCGCGCAGCGAGGCGAGGTGCTCGACCGGCTGGTGCGTCGGGCCGTCCTCGCCCAGACCGATGGAGTCGTGCGTCCACACGTACGTCACCGGCAGGTGCATCAGCGCGGACAGGCGGACGGCGTTGCGCATGTAGTCGGAGAACACCAGGAAGGTGCCGCCGAAGATGCGGGTGTTGCCGTGCAGCGCGATGCCGTTCATCTCCGCGGCCATGGCGTGCTCGCGGATGCCGAAGTGGATCGTGCGGCCGTACGGGTCGGCCTCCGGCAGCGGGTTGCCCGCGGGGAGGAACGACGACGTCTTGTCGATCGTGGTGTTGTTCGAGCCCGCGAGGTCGGCGGAGCCGCCCCACAGCTCGGGGATCACCGCGCCGAGCGACTGCAGGACCTTGCCGGAGGCGGCACGCGTCGCGACGCCCTTGCCCGTCTCGAAGACCGGGAGCTTCTCCTCCCAGCCCTGCGGCAGCTCGCCCGCGGCGATGCGGTCGAAGTCCGCGGCGCGCTCGGCCTCGGCGGTGCGCCAGGAGGCGAAGCCCTTCGCCCACTCGGCCTTGGCGTCACTGCCGCGGTCGAGGGCCTTGCGGGTGTGCGCGATGACGTCGTCCGAGACCTCGAAGGTCTGCTCCGGGTCGAAGCCCAGGACGCGCTTGGTGGCCGCGACCTCTTCGTCGCCGAGCGCCGAGCCGTGCGCGGCCTCGGTGTTCTGCGCGTTCGGCGCGGGCCAGGCGATGATCGAGCGCATCGCGATGAAGGAGGGGCGCTCCGTCTCCGCCTTCGCCGCCTGGATCGCGCGGTAGAGGGCGGCCGGGTCGAGGTCGCCGTCCTCCTTGGGCTCCACGCGCTGGACGTGCCAGCCGTAGGCCTCGTACCGCTTCATGGTGTCTTCGGAGACCGCGGTCTCGGTGTCGCCCTCGATGGAGATGTGGTTGTCGTCCCACAGCAGCACGAGGTTGCCGAGCTTCTGGTGCCCGGCCAGCGACGACGCCTCGCCGGAGATGCCCTCCTGGAGGCAGCCGTCACCGGCGATGGCGAAGATGTGGTGGTCGAACGGCGACTCGCCCGCGGCGGTTTCCGGGTCGAACAGACCGCGCTCGTAGCGGGCGGCCATCGCCATGCCCACGGCGTTGGCGACACCCTGGCCCAGGGGGCCCGTCGTCGTCTCGACGCCCGTGGTGTGCCCGTACTCCGGGTGGCCGGGGGTCTTGGAACCCCAGGTGCGGAACGCCTTCAGATCATCGAGCTCCAGGCCGAAGCCGGCCAGGTAGAGCTGGATGTAGAGGGTCAGGGACGAGTGGCCCGCGGAGAGAACGAACCGGTCGCGCCCGGTCCACTCGGCGTCGGCGGGGTCGTGCCGCATCACCTTCTGGAAGAGGGTGTAGGCGGCAGGCGCGAGGCTCATGGCCGTACCAGGATGGCCGTTGCCGACCTTCTGTACGGCGTCCATGGCCAGGACGCGGGCAGTATCAACAGCCCGCTGGTCCAGTTCGGTCCACTCGAGGTCTGTGGTGGTCGGCTTGGTGCTCACCCTGAGTCAGGGCTCCTCTCCACATGTCGAATGCCGGCGATGTAGATCCCACCGGCCGATGTCGAGCCTACCGCTGTAAAGACGTGCATTTTTTCGAGTGATTCCAGACTGACGGGGTGCGCCGGTATCCGCCTCCCGAAAGGGATCCATGGTGTTCACCATGTGATCTCAAAGGCGCTCATCTGGACTCTCTGAACGAGTGGAGCGCCGCTCATCTGAATGGGTGCCCGGGCCGTATTACGGGCGGGCCAACACGCCGCCCAACACGACCCCACCCCCGCGAAGGGCGAGGTATGGGCAACGTCTACAGTGGCGTGGTACGCGCGAGCCTTTACCGGATCTTCATGTCTGAACGTCCGACGCGGCTTGCTGGGAAGTCTCTGTCAGGGGTGTGCGTGACGGCCGTTGAATCCCGTCCAGCGGGAGCGCTCGGGACGAGCTCTAGCCCAAGCCACCGGCCGCTCGGGGCCCGTGTCATGGCGTTCGTGGCGCTGACCAAGCCGCGAATCATCGAGCTCCTTCTGATCACCACCGTTCCGGTGATGTTCCTCGCCGAACAGGGGGTGCCAGATCTGTGGCTGGTCTTCGTGACCTGCCTGGGCGGCTACCTCTCGGCGGGCGGCGCCAACGCGCTCAACATGTACATCGACCGTGACATCGACGCCCTGATGGACCGTACGTCCCAGAGGCCCCTGGTCACGGGAATGGTCAGCCCCCGGGAGTGCCTCGCGTTCGGCATCGCGCTCGCGGTCGGCTCGACGCTCCTGTTCGGGCTCGCCGTCAACTGGCTGTCCGCCTGGCTCGCCCTCGGTGCGCTGCTCTTCTACGTGGTCATCTACACGATGATCCTCAAGCGCCGTACCTCGCAGAACATCGTCTGGGGCGGCATCGCGGGCTGCATGCCGGTGCTCATCGGCTGGTCCTCGGTCACCAACTCCCTCTCGTGGGCGCCGGTGATCCTCTTCCTCGTCATGTTCTTCTGGACGCCGCCGCACTACTGGCCGCTGTCCATGAAGGTAAAGGACGACTACGCCCGCGTGGGCGTGCCGATGCTGCCGGTCGTCGCGTCGAACAAGGTGGTCGCGCGTCAGATCGTCCTCTACAGCTGGGTGATGGTCGCCGTCTCGCTGCTGCTCCAGCCCCTGGGCTACACCGGCTGGTTCTACACCGTGGTCGCCGCGGTCACCGGCGGCTGGTGGCTGTGGGAGGCGCACGGCCTGCAGAACCGCGCCAAGGCGGAGGTCACGGGCGGCAAGCTCAAGGAGATGCGGCTGTTCCACTGGTCGATCACCTACGTCTCGCTGCTGTTCGTGGCGGTGGCGGTGGATCCCTTCCTCCGCTGAGCTCTCCCGGGCTCTTGTGCTTCGCCGACGGGCGGGGCGCGTGGTGTTGAACGCCACGTGCCCCGCCCGTCGCCAGTTGATCTACCCGTCGGTAGCATCCTGTGCATGGCAGAGACGCAGCAGGTTGAGGACAGCAAGCAGGCCGCTCGTGCCGAGCGCAAGGCCGCCAAGATGGCCAAGGAGATCGGGACCTTCGCGAAGGCGCACGGCGGGGCCGAGGGCCAGATCGCGTACATCGGGCACGAGGGCACCCGCATCGTGCTGGTCGGCGAGGACGGCGGCTGGGGCGACCTGGTGGCGCCCACCTACGCCATCGCGCAGAGCGCCGTGGAGAAGGCCGGGATCACGGTCCACGAGGACTTCGACGGCGACTTCGCCGCGAAGGTGAAGACCGGCCCCTACGAGTGGTCGCGCATGGCGGGCATCCAGCTCGGCGGTCCCTCGAACGGCTGAGAGCCGCAGTTTTTCGGCACTGTTTCCGAGCGCGTCCGAAAGCAACACCTGACGCCCGGGTCACCCGTTAGACCGTAAGAGCACGGTCCGCCTACCGGGAGCCCGGATGATCGAAACGCCGTCCCTGGTGGACCAGTACTGCCATGGCGTGCTGCGTACGGAGCTGGGCCTGGGCACCTTCGAGGCCCACCTGGGCCGCGGCGAGGGTCCGCCCGCGCCCGGCACCACCTTCTTCGACACCCAGACCGGCTTCGCCGTACGCCGCTGGTGCCCCCCGCTCCTTGGCCTGGAACCGCACTGCCCGCCCGCCCGCTATCTCGCCCGCCGCCGCGAACTGGGCGTTCTGGAGGCGGGGCGGCGGCTGCTCCGGGGGAGCGGCATCACCACGTATCTCGTCGACACGGGGCTGCCCGGCGATCTGACCGGACCCGGCGAGATGGCGTCCGCCGGCTGCGCCGACGCCCACGAGATCGTCCGCCTCGAGCTCCTCGCCGAACAGGTGGCCGACACCTCCGGCACGGTGGACTCGTTCCTCGCCAATCTCGCCGAGTCGGTGCACGCGGCCGCCGCGCACGCCGTCGCCTTCACCTCCGTCGCGGGCGTCCGGCGCAGCCTCGCCCTGGCCCCCGAACCGCCGGGGCCCGGCGAGGTGCGGGGCGCGGCGGACCGCTGGCTCGCCCGGCGGCAGGTGGGCGGGGTGCTCCAGGACCCCGTGCTCCTGAGGCATCTGCTGTGGATCGCCGTCGCGTCGGGGCGCCCGCTGCAACTGCACGCGGGAGCCGGCGACCCGCAGGAGTACTTCGGCGGGTTCGCGCGGGCGACCGCGGGGCTCGGCACCGATCTGGTCCTGCTGCACGGCTATCCGTACCACCGCAATGCCGCGGACCTCGCGGGCCTCTTCCCGCACGTGTACGCCGATCTTGGGCCCGCCCTGGTGCGCACCGGCGCCCGCGCGGCCGCCGTGCTCGCGGAGATCCTGGAGCTCGCGCCCTTCGGCAAGCTGCTGTTCTCCAGCGGCGCGCACGGCCTTCCCGAACTCCACGTGGTGGGCGCGCGGCTCTTCGGGGAGGCGCTGGGGCGCGTGCTCGGCGGGTGGGTCACGGAGGGGGCGTGGTCGCTGCCGGACGCGCAGCGGGTGGCCGGACTCATCGCGGCGGGCAACGCCCGGCGCGTGTACGGACTTTCCGAGGTCTGAAGCCGCAGAAAGCGCGGACTTCGTACGGACTTTTGGAGGTAGGGCCCCTCAGACGGCCGACAGCTGGGAGTCGCCGCTCTGCGCCGGGACCTCCGCGGTCACATGCGGGCGCTCACGCAGCGCGAGCAGGACACGCATCACGCCGATCCACACCACGCACGAGCCGAACATGTGCAGGCCGACCAGGACTTCGGGCAGGTCCGTGAAGTACTGGACGTAGCCGATCGCGCCCTGGGCGAGCAGGATCAGGAACAGGTCGCGGGTGCGGTGCAGCGGGCCCTTGGGCGCGTCGACCGCCTTGAGGACGAACCACAGGGCGAACGTCAGCGTCACCACGATCCAGGCGAGCACGGCGTGCAGCTTGCTGACGGTCTCCCAGTCGAAGCCCATCCGCGGCACCTCGCTGGAGTCACCGGCGTGCGGCCCGGAGCCGGTCACCAGCGTGCCCACCGCGATGAGCAGCACGGACGCCGCGACCAGGAACCACACCAGCTGCGCCACGGCCTTGCCGACCAGCGGGCGCACGTCGCCGTCGCCCTCGCGGGTGCGCTGCCACATCGTGACGGCGACCGCGATCAGCGCGGTGGAGAGCAGGAAGTGTGCCGCGACCGTCCACGGGTTCAGGCCGACGAGCACGACGATGCCGCCGAGCACGGCGTTGCCCATGACCAGCCAGAACTGGATCCAGCCGAGCCGGGTGAGGCTGCGCCGCATCGGCTTCTGGGAGCGCGCCGTGATGATCGCCCAGCCGACGGCCGCGCACAGCACGTACGTCAGCATGCGGTTGCCGAACTCGATGAATCCGTGGAAGCCCATCTCGTGGGTGGCCGTCAGGGATTCGTCCGTGCACTTGGGCCAGGTCGGGCAGCCGAGGCCCGAACCGGTCAGGCGGACGGCGCCGCCGGTGACCACGATGCACACCGTCATCGCGAGCGAGATGAAGGCCGCGCGCTGGACGGTCCGCTGCTGCGGGGTCCAGCGTTCGGCGATGAAGGCGAGCGGATTGCGCACGGCGGAGACGGCGTCGGCTCGGGTCACGTTTGGCACGCGCCCCATCGTAGGGGGCCGCTTGTGCACGGCTTCACGAGGGGGACGTATCCGGTGCTTCTGTGACGCGAGTTACGCCGTCTCCTCCTGCCGCGGCTACTCCCAGCGGAAGAACTTCCCGGCCGCCCCGAGCCCCAGGACCGCCCAGACGGCCAGGATTCCGAGGTCGCCCCACGGCATCCCCGCGCCGTGCTGAAGGACGTCCCGCAGGCCGTCCGACAGGGCCGAGATGGGCAGCAGCCCGAGCACCGACTGGGCCGCGTCCGGGAACTTGTCCAGCGGCACGATCACCCCGCCGCCCACGAGCAGCAGCAGGAAGACCAGGTTCGCCGCGGCGAGCGTCGCCTCGGCCTTGAGGGTGCCCGCCATCAGCAGCCCGAGGCCGGAGAAGGCCGCGGTGCCAAGGACCAGGAGGAGGAGCACGGCGAAGGGGTTGCCGTGCGGCGACCAGCCGAGGGCGAAGGCGATCACCGTGAGGAGCACGATCTGGAGGACCTCGGTGACCAGGACCGACAGGGTCTTGGCCGCCATCAGGGCCCAGCGGGGCAGCGGGGAGGCGCCGAGCCGCTTCAGGACGCCGTAGCGCCGCTCGAAGCCCGTGGCGATGGCCTGTCCGGTGAAGGCGGTGGACATCACGGCGAGGGCGAGAATGCCGGGCGCCAGGAAGTCGACCGCCTTGCCGTCCCCTGTGTCCACGATGTCGACCGCGCTGAACAGCACCAGCAGGAGGGTCGGGATCACGACCGTGAGGAGCAGCTGCTCGCCGTTGCGCAGCAGCATCTTCGTCTCCAGCGCGGCCTGCGCGGCGATCATGCGGGGGAGCGGGGCGGCGCCCGGCTTCGGCGTGTACGTACCGGCGGCGCTCATCCGCGCAGCTCCTTGCCCGTGAGTTCCAGGAAGACGTCTTCCAGGGTGTGGCGTTCGACGGCGATCTTCTCCGGCATCACGCCGTGCTGGGCGCACCAGGAGGTGACCGTGGCGAGCAGCTGCGGGTCGACCGTGCCGCTCACGCGGTAGGCGCCCGGGGTGAGTTCGGCCGCCGCCGAGTCCGGCGGGAGTGCCTTGAGCAGGGAGCCGACGTCGAGTCCGGGGCGGCCGGAGAAGCGCAGGGTGTTCTCGGCGCCGCCGCGGCACAGCGCCTCCGGGGTGCCCTCGGCGATGACCTTGCCCGCGTCGATGATCGCGACCTCGTCGGCCAGCTGCTCGGCCTCGTCCATGTGGTGCGTGGTCAGGATGACGCTGACGCCGTCGGCGCGCAGATCACGTACGAGATCCCAGGTGGCCCGGCGTGCCTGCGGGTCAAGGCCCGCGGTCGGCTCGTCCAGGAAGACCAGTTCGGGCCTGCCGACCACGGCCATGGCGAGCGCCAGGCGCTGCTGCTGGCCGCCCGACAGGCGCCGGTAGGTGGTCCGGCCGCAGCTCTCCAGGCCCAGGCGCTCGATCAGCGCGCCCACGTCGAGGGGGTGGGCGTGCAGCTTCGCCATGTGGCGCAGCATCTCGTCGGCGCGGGCGCCGGAGTAGACGCCTCCGGACTGGAGCATCACGCCGATGCGGGGGCGCAGCGCGCCGGCTTCGCGGACCGGGTCCAGGCCGAGGACGCGCACCGTGCCCGCGTCCGGCCTGCGATAGCCCTCGCAGGTCTCGATGGTGGTGGTCTTGCCGGCGCCGTTCGGGCCGAGGACGGCGGTGACGGCGCCCGCGCGGACCCGGAGGTCGAGGCCGTCCACCGCGGTCTTCGTGCCGTACCGCTTGACCAGGCCGGTGACCTGGACGACGGACTCATTTCCCATGGCGGAAAGTCTAGAGAGGCCGCGAGGGGCGGCGGGCAGGGGGCTGCGGGAGCACCCACTCGGCCCGTGAGCGGTGGGTCTCCAGCCAGCCGCACGCGTACGAGACGGCGTCGGCGACCGGGAAGAGCCGGGCCGTCGCCGCGCCCACCGTGCCCCGCACCACGGGTCGGTCCCGCTCGAAGTCCGCACCGAGTTCGTCGAAGCGTTCCTCGGAGACGGAGGTCTCGCGCACCGTCGTCCAGCGGCGCCCCTGCGGGGTCATGACCGCGAAGGAGTTCTCGACCTCGGGGGCGGGGATCCGGTACTCGGCCAGGTGGAAGGAGGTGCAGGAGTCGAACCCCGCGCCGAGCAGCAGCACCCGGGCGCCCGACTCCTCCAGGCGGGCCAGCGGGCTGCGCTCGCCCAGGCGGCAGTCGAGTGCGTGCCCCTCCAGGAGGGCTTGTGCTCCGGGGCCGACCGCGGCGAAGGAGGTCTGCGGGTGGGCGCTGCGCCGGGCGCCGGGCCAGGTCCGTACGGTCTCGGGGATCACGCCGACGCCGCGGGTGGGGGCGGTGCGCGGGTCGTAGGCGGGGATGGCGGCGCGGATCGCGGGCCACCAGGACTCGGGCACCGGCGGGTTCTCCCACTCGGCCGGGTCGGAGTTGTCGCTGGAGTGCGCGGGGACCACGAGGGTGCCCTTTTGGCCCAGCACGTCGAGAAGCGCCTCGACGACCGCGATCTGCCCTCCGACGACCCAGCCCAGCGAGCTGAGCGAGGAGTGCACGAGGAGGGTTTCGCCGGGGCTCACGCCGAGCTCGCGAAGGTCGGCCGCGAGGGACGCACGCGTACACAAAGGGCCGGTCGGAGGG
>NZ_JBNNJZ010000084.1:13846-23134 GCF_050270335.1 Streptomyces sp. NPDC059900 | reverse complement strand
CTGCTGACCCGACCTGAAGGTCCCATGCCGCCCACGCTCGCCTCCCTCGTCCATCACTCCGCGCTGAAGCTCACCGTGCGCGCGGGTGAGGAACATCTGGACGCGCCCGTGCGCTGGGCGCACGCAAGTGAGCTCACCGACCCCGTGCCCTACATGGAGGGCGGCGAGCTCCTGATGATCACCGCGCTCAAGCTGGACGCGGAGGACCCCGAAGCCATGCGCCGCTACGTGAAGCGGCTCGCGGCGGCGGGGGTCGTCGGGCTCGGCTTCGCGGTCGGCGTGCACTACAAGGACATCCCCGAAGCCCTGGTCGACGCCGCCGCGGACGAAGGGCTTCCGCTCCTTGAGGTGCCGCGGCGCACGCCGTTCCTGGCCATCAGCAAGGCCGTGTCCGCGGCCATCGCCGCCGACCAGTACCGCGCGGTGACGGCGGGCTTCGCGGCCCAGCGCGAGCTGACCAAGCAGGCGCTGAGCGACGGCCCCGAGGGACTGCTCGGCGCGCTCGCCGCGCAGGTCGACGGCTGGGCCGCGCTGTACGACGCGTCCGGCGCCGTCGTCGCCACGGCGCCCGAATGGGCCTCGCGGCGCGCCGCCCGGCTCGTCTCCGACGTCGAACGCCTTCGCGACCGGGCCGCGCCCGCGAGCGCGGTCGTCGCGGGCGCGGAGGACCGGGTGGAACTGCACTCGATCGGCACGGGACGGCGGCCCCGCGCCGCGCTCGCCGTCGGCACGGCCTCCACCCTCGGCACCGCCGAGCGGTACGCACTGCACTCCGCCATAGCGCTGCTCACCCTCACCACCGAGCGCAACCGCTCGCTCCAGGCGGCCGAGGCCAGGGTCGGCTCCGCCGTCCTGCGGATGCTGCTCGCCGGGGAGCCGGAGCACGCCCGCACGGTGGCGGGGGAGTTGTACGGCAGCCTGCTCGACGCGCCGTTCCGCCTGGTCGTGGCGGAAGTCCCGGCCTCCGCGACCCCGGAGGACGGCGACCCCTTCGCCGCGCTCACGGACACCGTCGAGTCCGCCGCCGCCCGGGCAGGCGAGGCCCTTCTCGTCGTCCCCTACGGCGAGCGGCTCGTGCTGCTCGTCGTGGACGGCGGCGCGGGCGTGGCGGCATGCGTCGCGTACGCGCAGACGCTGGAGGCGGGGCGTTCCGAGGTGCCCGAGGGTGCCGCGGCCGACGGGGCGGCCCTCCTGCTGGGGCTCTCCGCGCCCGCGGGCCCGATCGCGGCGGCCACCGCCTACAAACAGGCCGACCAGGCGCTCTCCATCGCCCGGCGCCGGGGCCGCGCGATGGTCGAGCACGAGGACCTGGCGGCGGGCTCGGTCCTGCCGCTGCTCGCCGACGACGCGGTGCGCGCGTTCGCCGACGGGCTGCTGCGCGCCCTGTTCGAACACGACGCCACCGGCCGCGGCGACCTCATCGCATCCCTGCGCGCCTGGCTCTCGCGCCACGGCCAGTGGGACGCGGCGGCGGCCGACCTGGGCGTCCACCGCCACACGCTGCGCTACCGCATGCGCAGGGTCGAGGAGATCCTCGGCCGCTCCCTGGACGACCCGGACGTCCGCATGGAGCTGTGGCTCTCGCTGAAGGCGACGTCCAGCGGTACGGAGTAACGGAGTAATCAAGCGGTACGGAGTGACTGCGGGGGAAATGCGCCCCTGCCAAAGAGGCGTGGCCCCAAAGAGCACTACTCCGCGTCGGACAAACGTCCCGCACCCTTCCCGCCCCTACGGTGGGGAACGTACCCCCCAAGACACACCTTCGCGGAAGGGCCGGGAATCGACATGACTTCCATCCACGCCTTCTGGCTCGCCGGTCGCCAGACCACCGGTGAGACCACTCTCGACGTCACTTCGCCCTGGGACGGGCGGCTCGTCGGCAAGGCGGCGGTCCCGACCGACGCCCAGGTCGAGGAGGCGGTCGCCGCCGCGTACGCCGTGCGCGACGAGTTCGCCGCGACCCCGGCGCACGTGCGGGCAGCCGCGCTCGACCACGTGAGCCGCAGGCTCGTCGAGCGCACGGAAGAGATCGCCCAGCTCATCTCCGCGGAGAACGGCAAGCCGATCAAGTGGGCCCGCGGCGAGGTCGGCCGCGCCGTCTCCGTCTTCCGGTTCGCCTCCGAGGAAGCCCGCCGGTTCAACGGCGGCGAGGCCCAGCGCCTGGACACCGACGCCGGCGGCCAGGGGCGGCTCGCCTTCACCCGCCGCTTCTCGAAGGGTGTCGTCCTCGGCATCGCGCCGTTCAACTTCCCGCTGAACCTCTGCGCGCACAAGATCGCCCCGGCCATCGCGTCCGGCACGCCGATCATCCTCAAGCCGGCGCCCGCGACCCCGCTCTCCGGCCTGCTCATCGGCGAACTGCTCGCCGAGACCGAGCTGCCCGCCGGGTCCTGGTCGATCCTTCCGGTCGCCAACGAGAAGATGCCCGCCCTCGTCCAGGACGAGCGCCTTCCGGTGATCTCCTTCACCGGCTCCGAGAAGGTCGGCTACGCGATCCTGGACTCCGTCCCGCGCAAGCACTGCACCCTGGAGCTCGGCGGAAACGGCGCCGCCGTCGTCCTGTCCGACTTCTCCTCCGACGAGGACCTGGACTGGGCCGCCGCGCGCATCGCGACCTTCTCCAACTACCAGGGCGGCCAGTCCTGCATCTCGGTGCAGCGGGTCATCGCCGACGCCTCCGTGTACGACCGGCTCGTGCCGCGCGTGCTTGCGGCCATCGAGGCGCAGAACACCGGCGACCCGTCCGACCCGCAGACCGACGTCGGCCCGCTGGTCAACGAGGACGCCGCCAAGCGCGTGGAGTCCTGGGTCGACGAGGCCGTCCAGGCGGGCGCCCAGCTGCTCGCGGGCGGCAAGCGGGACGGCGCCTCGTACGCGCCGACCGTGCTCGCCGACGTACCGGGCGAGGTGACGATCGCCGTCGAGGAGGTCTTCGGGCCGGTCCTCACGATCAAGAAGGTGGACGGCGAGGCGGAGGCGTTCGCCGCCGTCAACGACTCCAAGTACGGCCTCCAGGCGGGCGTCTTCACGCACGACCTGCAGACCGCCTTCCGCGCGCACCGCGCCCTGGAGGTGGGCGGCGTGGTCATCGGCGACGCCCCCTCCTACCGCGCCGACCAGATGCCGTACGGCGGCGTCAAGCAGTCCGGCGTGGGCCGCGAGGGCGTCCGCTTCGCGATGGACGACTACACCTACGAGCGGGTCATGGTCATGACGGGCCTCGACCTGTAAGCAGGTCAGCCCCGAACCGGACGGCCGGAGCCCACTGTGCGGGGGCTCCGGCCGTTCTCCGTGTCCGGGGACGCGATGCGCCGAACGCTGCGCGAAGACTGGTGGGCTCCGGACGAATCGGGTACATACGATCCATACGATCGAGTAGCACCAGTCAGTAACCGACCGGGTCGAGATCGGGTCAACCGGAGCCGATCGACCCCAGTTCGCGGCGAGGTGAGCTCCTCAATGCCCGCACCATCCACACCCCCTTCCGGGGCGTCCGTCAGTGAACGCGAGGCCAGGCAGGTGGCGGAGGCCGCCCGCGAACAGGACTGGCGCAAGCCCAGCTTCGCCAAGGAACTCTTCCTCGGCCGCTTCCGGCTCGACCTGATCCACCCGCACCCCCTGCCCGCCGACGAGGACGCCCGGCGCGGCGAGGAGTTCCTGGCCGCGCTCCGCGACTTCTGCGAGACGAAGATCGACTCGGCCCGCATCGAGCGCGAGGCGAAGATCCCCGACGAGGTGATCAACGGCCTCAAGGAACTCGGCGCGCTCGGCATGAAGATCGACACGAAGTACGGCGGTCTCGGCCTCACGCAGGTGTACTACAACAAGGCGCTTGCCCTCGTCGGTTCGGCCAGCCCCTCCATCGGCGCGCTGCTCTCCGCCCACCAGTCGATCGGCGTACCCCAGCCGCTCAAACAGTTCGGCACGCAGGAGCAGAAGGACGAGTTCCTGCCGCGCTGCGCCCGTACGGACATCAGCGCGTTCCTGCTGACCGAGCCGGACGTCGGCTCCGACCCGGCGCGCCTGGCGACCATGGCGGTGCCCGACGGCAACGACTACGTCCTGGACGGCGTGAAGCTGTGGACCACGAACGGCGTCGTCGCCGACCTCCTGGTCGTCATGGCCCGCGTCCCGAAGTCCGAGGGCCACAAGGGCGGCATCACGGCCTTCGTGGTGGAGGCCGCGGCCGAGGGCATCACCGTCGAGAACCGCAACGCCTTCATGGGCCTGCGCGGCCTGGAGAACGGCGTGACCCGCTTCCACCAGGTCCGCGTCCCGGCGGCGCACCGCATCGGCCCGGAGGGCGCGGGCCTGAAGATCGCCCTGACGACCCTCAACACCGGGCGCCTCTCGCTGCCCGCCATGTGCGTCGGCGCGGGCAAGTGGTGTCTGAAGATCGCCCGTGAGTGGTCGGGCGCACGGGAGCAGTGGGGCAAGCCGGTCGCGCTGCACGAGGCGGTCGGCGCGAAGATCTCCTTCATCGCGGCGACGACCTTCGCCCTGGAGGCCGTACTGGACCTCTCCTCCCAGATGGCCGACGAGGACCGCAACGACATCCGCATCGAGGCGGCACTCGCCAAGCTGTACGGCTCCGAGATGGGCTGCTTGATCGCGGACGAGCTGGTGCAGATCCGCGGTGGCCGCGGCTTCGAGACCGCCGAATCCCTCGCGGCCCGCGGCGAACGCGCCGTCCCGGCGGAACAGGTCCTGCGCGACCTGCGCATCAACCGCATCTTCGAGGGCTCGACGGAGATCATGCACCTGCTGATCGCGCGCGAGGCCGTGGACGCGCACCTGAAGGTGGCCGGCGACCTGATCGACCCGGACAAGTCCCTCTCCGACAAGGCGAAGGCGGGCGCGAGGGCGGGCGGCTTCTACGCCCGCTGGCTGCCGAAACTCGTCGCGGGCCCCGGCCAGCTCCCGCGCTCGTACACGGAATTCCACCCCAGCGGCCACACGGACCTCTCCCCGCACCTGCGCTATGTGGAGCGCAATGCCCGCAAGCTGGCCCGCTCGACGTTCTACGCGATGTCGCGCTGGCAGGGAAAGATGGAGACCAAGCAGGGCTTCCTGGGCCGCGTGGTCGACATCGGCGCCGAACTCTTCGCGATGAGCGCGGCGTGCGTACGCGCCGAGCTCCTGCGCACGACGGAGGGCCACGGCCGCGAGGCCTACCAGCTGGCCGACACCTTCTGCCGCCAGTCCCGCATCCGCGTCGACGAACTCTTCGACCGCTTGTGGACCAACACGGACGACATCGACCGCAAGGTGGTCAAGGGCGTCCTGAACGGCATGTACACCTGGCTGGAATCCGGCGTCGTCGACCCCAGCGGCGAAGGCCCCTGGATCGCGGACGCGACACCGGGCGCGAGCAGCCGGGAGAACGTCCACCGGCCGATCCGCTGACGTGCTTTCCGGGGCGTTCGCTCGCACAGGGACGCCCCGGAACACGATTCCGGCCGACCGGATCGGGGCGCAGTGTCTCCTCACACCGCCACCCAGGCAAGAATGGGGGGATGAGCGACAGTCCAGCCCCCCTCGCCGACCCGCATCTCGTCTTCGACCCCGTCGTGACGGACGGTCCGCGGGACATCGTCATCCTCGGCTCGACCGGGTCGATCGGCACCCAGGCCATCGACCTCGTCCTGCGCAACCCCCGTCGCTTCCGCGTCACCGCGCTCTCCGCCGCGGGCGGCCGCGTCGCGCTGCTCGCCGAGCAGGCCAGGCAGCTGCGGGTGCGGACCGTCGCCGTGGCCCGCGAGGACGTCGTACCGGCGCTGCGCGAGGCGCTGGAGGGGCAGTACGGCAGCGAGCCGCTGCCCGAGATCCTCGCCGGGCCCGACGCGGCCACACAGCTCGCCGCCTCCGACTGCCACACCGTGCTGAACGGCATCACCGGCTCGATCGGGCTCGCGCCCACCCTCGCCGCGCTCGAAGCGGGCCGCACGCTCGCCCTCGCCAACAAGGAGTCGCTGATCGTCGGCGGCCCGCTGGTGAAGGCCCTCGCCAAGCCGGGGCAGATCATCCCCGTCGACTCCGAGCACGCCGCGCTCTTCCAGGCGCTCGCCGCCGGCACCCGCGCCGATGTGCGCAAGCTGGTCGTCACGGCCTCCGGCGGCCCGTTCCGGGGACGCACGAAGGCCGATCTGGCGAACGTCACGCCCAAGGACGCGCTCGCGCACCCCACCTGGGCCATGGGCCCGGTCATCACCGTCAACTCCGCGACGCTCGTCAACAAGGGCCTGGAAGTCATCGAGGCACACCTCCTCTACGACATCCCCTTCGAGCGCATCGAGGTCGTCGTCCACCCGCAGTCCTACGTGCACTCCATGGTCGAGTTCACCGACGGATCGACGCTGGCCCAGGCCACGCCGCCCGACATGGGAGGCCCGATCGCCATCGGCATCGGCTGGCCCGAACGCGTGCCGGACGCCGCCCCCGCCTTCGACTGGACCAAGGCGTCCAGCTGGGAGTTCTTCCCCCTCGACAACGACGCTTTTCCGTCGGTCGGGCTCGCCCGGCACGTGGGGAAGCTCGCGGGCACGGCCCCGGCAGTGTTCAATGCCGCCAACGAGGAGTGCGTGGACGCGTTCCTGAACGGCGCCCTGCCCTTCAACGGGATCATGGAGACCGTGACGGAGATCGTGGCCGAACACGGCACGCCGTCGGCGGGAACTTCGCTGACCGTCGCGGACGTCCTCGAAGCGGAGACCTGGGCGCGCGCCCGGGCACGTGAACTGACGGCGAAGGCGACCGCGGAGGCCCGCGCATGACGACCCTGATGATGATCCTCGGCATAGTCGTCTTCGCGGTCGGGCTGCTGTTCTCGATCGCCTGGCACGAGCTGGGCCACCTGTCGACCGCCAAGCTGTTCGGCATCCGCGTGCCGCAGTACATGGTCGGCTTCGGCCCGACGATCTTCTCGCGCAAGAAGGGCGACACCGAGTACGGCGTCAAGGCCATCCCCCTCGGCGGCTACATCCGCATGATCGGCATGTTCCCGCCGGGCCCGGACGGCCGCATAGAGGCACGCTCGACGTCTCCGTGGCGCGGCATGATCGAGGACGCCCGGTCGGCCGCCTTCGAGGAGCTCAAGCCCGGCGACGAGACCCGCCTCTTCTACACGCGCAAGCCGTGGAAGCGCGTGATCGTGATGTTCGCGGGCCCGTTCATGAACCTGATCCTCGCCGTGGTGATCTTCCTCGGCGTGATGATGACGTTCGGCATCAGCACCCAGACGACGACGGTCGGCAAGGTCTCCGACTGCGTCATCCAGCAGAGCGAGAACCGCACCAAGTGCGCGAAGGGCGACACGGCCGCGCCCGCCAAGGCGGCCGGCCTCAAGCTCGGCGACAAGATCGTGGGCTTCCAGGGCAAGCCCGTCGACGACTGGTCCGCGCTCCAGGGGAAGATCCGCGAGACCATCGGCCCGGCCACCATCACGGTCGAGCGCGACGGCAAGCAGATCGACCTGCACGCGAACCTGATCAAGAACCAGGTCAGCAAGACGGACGGCGACGGCGGCTATGTGGAGGGGAAGTACGTCTACGCGGGCTTCCTCGGCTTCACCCCCGCCACCGGCATCGTCAAGCAGAGCTTCGGCGACTCCGTGAACCGTATGGGCGACATGATGGAGAACGGCGTCGAGTCGCTTATCGCCCTGCCGTCCAAGGTCCCCGACCTGTGGGACGCGGCCTTCGGGGACGGCGACCGCAAGCAGGACTCCCCGATGGGCGTCGTCGGCGCGGCCCGCGTGGGCGGCGAGGTCTTCACCCTGGACATCCCGCCGGAGAACCAGGTCGCGATGATGCTGTTCCTGGTCGCGGGCTTCAACCTCTCCCTGTTCCTGTTCAACATGCTGCCGCTCCTGCCGCTGGACGGCGGGCACATCGCGGGCGCACTGTGGGAGTCGCTGCGACGGCACGCGGCCAAGCTTCTGAAGCGGCCCGACCCGGGCCCCTTCGACGTCGCGAAGCTGATGCCGGTCGCGTATGTGGTGGCCGGGATCTTCATCTGCTTCACGATCCTCGTCCTGATCGCGGATGTAGTTAACCCGGTAAGAATCTCCTGATAACGCGAAGTTTGCGGCGGCCGGACACGCTATGTGTCCGGCCGCCCACCATTGGGTGGACTTGGGGGCGGGATGTGCTCGGGCCCTGTGGGGTGCCGTAATCTCGAAGCCTGGAGCCCGCCGAACTCGGGACCTTGATCCACACCTTGGGGATGCACGCCAGATGACTGCCGTTTCTCTCGGAATCCCGTCCGTACCGACCAAGCTCGCCGACCGCAGGGTCAGCCGCAAGATCCAGGTCGGTACGGTCGCCGTCGGCGGGGACGCACCTGTTTCGGTGCAGTCGATGACGACGACGCGTACGTCCGACATCGGGGCGACGCTTCAGCAGATCGCCGAGCTGACGGCGTCCGGCTGCCAGATCGTGCGGGTCGCGTGCCCGACGCAGGATGACGCGGACGCGCTGTCGACGATCGCGCGCAAGTCGCAGATCCCGGTGATCGCCGACATTCACTTCCAGCCGAAGTACGTGTTCGCGGCGATCGACGCGGGCTGTGCCGCGGTCCGGGTGAATCCGGGCAACATCAAGCAGTTCGACGACAAGGTCAAGGAGATCGCGCGGGCCGCGAACGACGCGGGCACCCCGATCCGGATCGGCGTCAACGCGGGCTCGCTGGACGCGCGCCTCCTCCAGAAGTACGGCAAGGCCACTCCGGAGGCCCTGGTCGAGTCGGCCCTGTGGGAGGCGTCGCTCTTCGAGGAGCACGGCTTCCGTGACATCAAGATCTCGGTCAAGCACAACGACCCGGTGGTCATGGTCAACGCCTACCGCCAGCTGGCCGCGGCCTGCGACTACCCCCTGCACCTCGGCGTGACGGAGGCGGGTCCCGCCTTCCAGGGCACGATCAAGTCGGCGGTCGCCTTCGGCGCGCTGCTGAGCGAGGGCATCGGCGACACGATCCGCGTCTCGCTGTCCGCGCCGCCCGCCGAGGAGGTCAAGGTCGGCATCCAGATCCTGGAGTCCCTCGGCCTGCGCCAGCGGCGTCTGGAGATCGTCTCCTGCCCGTCCTGCGGCCGTGCCCAGGTCGACGTGTACAAGCTGGCGGACGAGGTCACGGCGGGCCTCGACGGCATGGAGGTGCCGCTGCGCGTCGCGGTCATGGGGTGTGTCGTGAACGGGCCGGGGGAGGCCCGCGAGGCGGATCTCGGTGTCGCGTCCGGCAACGGCAAGGGGCAGATCTTCGTCAAGGGCGAGGTCATCAAGACCGTCCCCGAGT
>NZ_JBNNJZ010000084.1:0-13836 GCF_050270335.1 Streptomyces sp. NPDC059900 | reverse complement strand
GATCGTAGAGACGCTCATCGAAGAGGCGATGAAGATCGCCGCACAGATGGAGGGCGAGGGCGTCACCTCAGGGGTGCCCGACGTCACCGTGAGCTGAGTTCAACCACAGAGGGGGCCCGAGCATGACCATCCTGGAAACCATTCGGGGGCCGCGCGACCTGAAGGCACTGACCGAGTCCGAACTCGACGAACTGGCCGAGGAGGTACGGGAGTTCCTGGTGCACGCGGTCGCCAGGACCGGAGGTCACCTCGGGCCCAACCTCGGGGTGGTGGAACTCTCCATCGCCCTCCACCGGGTCTTCGAGTCACCCGTCGACCGCATCGTCTGGGACACCGGCCACCAGAGCTACGTGCACAAACTCCTGACGGGCCGGCAGGACTTCTCCAAGCTGCGCGGCAAGGGCGGCCTCTCCGGCTACCCCTCGCGCGCCGAGTCCGAGCACGACATCGTCGAGAACAGCCACGCGTCGACCGCGCTCGGCTGGGCCGACGGCCTGGCCAAGGCGCGGCAGGTCCTGGGCGAGCGCGGGCACGTCGTCGCCGTCATCGGCGACGGCGCGCTGACCGGCGGCATGGCCTGGGAGGCGCTCAACAACATCGCGGCCGCGAAGAACCAGCCGCTGATCATCGTCGTCAACGACAACGAGCGTTCGTACGCCCCCACCATCGGCGGCCTCGCCGACCACCTCGCCACACTGCGCACCACCGACAGCTACGAACAGGTCCTGGCCTGGGGCAAGGACATACTCCAGCGCACCCCCGTCGTCGGGCACACGCTGTACGAGTCGCTGCACGGCGCCAAGAAGGGCTTCAAGGACGCCTTCGCGCCGCAGGGCATGTTCGAGGACCTGGGCCTCAAGTACGTCGGGCCGATCGACGGGCACGACACCGCGGCCGTCGAGTCGGCACTGCGACGTGCCAAACGCTTCCACGGCCCCGTCATCGTCCACTGCCTCACCGAGAAGGGCCGCGGCTACGAACCCGCGCTCGCCGACGAAGCCGACCGCTTCCACACGGTCGGCGTGATGGACCCGCTGACCTGCGAACCGCTCGCACCCTCCAACGGGCCGTCCTGGACCTCGGTGTTCGGCGACGAGATCGTACGCGTAGGACGGGAGCGGCCCGACGTCGTGGCGATCACGGCGGCGATGCTGCACCCGGTGGGCCTGACGAAGTTCGCCGCGGAGTTTCCCGGCCGGGTGTGGGACGTCGGCATCGCGGAACAGCACGCCACCGTATCCGCGGCCGGGCTCGCGACCGGTGGCCTGCACCCCGTCGTCGCCGTCTACGCCACGTTCCTCAACCGCGCCTTCGACCAGCTCCTGATGGATGTCGCGCTGCACGAGTGCGGTGTCACCTTCGTCCTCGACCGGGCCGGGATCACGGGCGTGGACGGGGCCTCGCACAACGGCATGTGGGACATGTCGATCCTCCAGGTCGTGCCGGGGCTGCGCATCGCCGCCCCGCGCGACGCCGACCAACTGCGCGCGCAGCTGCGCGAAGCGGTCGCCGTGGACGACGCGCCGACGCTCCTGCGCTTCCCCAAGGAGTCGGTGGGGCCCGCGATCCCCGCGGTGGACCGGATCGGCGGCATGGACGTGCTGAGCCAGGACCCCGATGCCGAGGTGCTCCTCGTGGCGGTCGGCGTGATGGCGCCGGTCTGCCTCCAGGCCGCGGAGCTCCTTCGCGAGCGCGGCCTGGCCTGCACGGTGGTCGACCCCCGCTGGGTCAAGCCGGTCGACGCCGAGCTGCCCGCGCTCGCCGCCGGGCGCCGTGTCGTGGCGGTCGTCGAGGACAACAGCCGGGCGGCCGGGGTCGGCGCGGCCGTCGCCCTCGCGCTCTCGGAAGCCGAAGTCGACGTACCCGTAAGGCGGTTCGGCATCCCCGAGCAGTTCCTCGCGCACGCCAAGCGCGGCGAGGTGCTCGCGGACCTCGGGCTCACGCCGGTCGAGATCGCGGGGCGGATCAGCGCCACCCTCGCAGCCAAGGAGCACACAGCATGACCAAGGAGTTCGACCTCGGCAGACTCCTCGCCGAGCGGGGCGCCGAGCGCTACGAACTGCACGCGCGGCACCTGAACCACCAGCTGCCGCGCATGCTGCAGACCATCGGCTTCGACAAGGTCTACGAACGGGCCGAGGGCGCGTACTTCTGGGACGCGGAGGGCAACGACTACCTCGACATGCTCGCCGGCTTCGGGGTGATGGGCCTGGGCCGCCACCACCCCGTCGTACGCAAGGCGCTGCACGACGTCCTGGACGCCTCGCTCGCCGATCTGACGCGTTTCGACTGCCAGCCGCTGCCCGGCCTGCTCGCCGAGAAGCTGCTGGCCCACAGTCCGCACCTGGACCGGGTGTTCTTCGGCAACAGCGGCACGGAGGCCGTCGAGACCGCGCTGAAGTTCGCGCGGTACGCGACGGGCAGGCCCAGGGTGCTGTACTGCACGCACGCCTTCCACGGCCTGACGACGGGCTCCCTCTCGGTCAACGGCGAGTCCGGCTTCCGGGACGGATTCGCGCCGCTGCTGCCCGACACGGCGATCCCGCTCGGCGATCTGGACGCCCTGCGCGCGGAGCTGAAGAAGGGCGACGTGGCCGGGCTGATCCTGGAGCCGATCCAGGGCAAGGGCGTGCACGCGACGCCGCCCGGCTATCTGCTCGCCGCGCAGGAGCTGCTCCATCAGCACAAGGCGCTGCTCATCGCCGACGAGGTGCAGACGGGCCTGGGCAGGACCGGCGACTTCTACGCCTACCAGCACGAGGAAGGCGTCGAGCCGGACCTGGTGTGCGTGGCCAAGGCCCTGTCGGGCGGCTATGTGCCGGTGGGCGCGACCCTCGGCAAGGACTGGATCTTCAAGAAGGTCTTCTCGTCCATGGACCGGGTCCTTGTGCACTCGGCGAGCTTCGGGTCCAACGCGCAGGCCATGGCGGCCGGGCTCGCGGTCCTGTCCGTCATGGACGACGAGAAGACCGTCGAGAACGCGCGCATGACCGGTGAGCTGCTCGCCTCGCGCCTCGGCACGCTCGTCGACCGCTATGAGCTGCTGAGCGAGGTGCGCGGCCGCGGCCTGATGGTCGGCATTGAGTTCGGCCGTCCCAAGTCGCTCAAGCTGCGCGGCCGTTGGACGATGCTCCAGGCGGCGCGCAAGGGCCTCTTCGCGCAGATGGTGGTCGTGCCGCTGTTGCAGAAGCACCGCATCCTCACCCAGGTCTCCGGTGACCATCTGGAGGTCATCAAACTGATCCCGCCGCTGATCGTCGGGGAGCGGGAGGTCGACCGCTTCGTGGCGGCCTTCACCGCGGTGATGGACGAGGCGCACAGCGGGGGCGGCCTGATGTGGGACTTCGGGAAGACCCTGGTGAAGCAGGCGGTCGCCAACCGCTGAGGCCATGGCCTGCGGCCGGAAGTTTTGCCTCTGAGGCAATAAAGTTGCCTCGGAGGCAAGGCCCTGGCTCAATCGGGGTATGAGCGATGCCGAGCCCGGACCGGTCGCCCCGGAGGGCGACAGGGCTGTTGACGACCTGCCCGCCGTTGCCCCGCAACTGCGTGAGCTGCGGCGCCGTGCCGCGCTGACGCTGGAGGCCGCGGCCCGCACCGTCGGACTCTCGCCCGCCCATCTCTCCCGTCTGGAGACCGGGCAGCGCCAGCCGTCCCTGCCCATGCTGCTCGCCCTGGCCCGTACCTACGGTACGACGGTCTCGGAGCTCCTCGGCGAGACGCCCGCCGACCGGGACGCGATCGTCCGCGCCCCGGACATGGAACCGACCAGGGCGGGCGGCTGGACCTACTGGCAGGCGGGCGCGCAGGGCCGCGGCATGCAGGCGCTGCGGGTGCACGTGCCGCACGGGGCACAGGGCGACATCGTGCGCGTCCACCCCGGCGAGGAATGGCTGTACGTCCTCCAGGGGCGCCTGCGGCTGCGGCTCGGGGACACCGCGTACACGCTCGACCCCGGCGACAGCGCGCACTTCGACTCGCTGACCCCGCACCGGATCGCCGCCGCCGATCACCTCGGCGCCGACCTTCTCTTCGTCCACACCCTGCTGCAGAGCCCCGCCACCGCGCTGTGCCTCGGCGGGGCCCCGCACAGCCCCACCCCGGGAGATTCGCGATGACGGAACCTGAAGCGCAGCAGTCCGGGCGGGACCCCGTGCCCGCCGCGAAGAAGATGTCCCTGGAGGAGAAGTTCCCCCGCGGATTGTGGATCCGGCTGATCGTCTACGTGGCCGTCGGCCACCTCTTCGCCGCCTTCATCTACCTGCTGTTCACGCTGGGCGCGCAGAACCAGTAGGGCCCGGCGGCAGTCCGGGCGGCACAGGGATCAGTCCAGGAGGTGCTCGCGGAGCCGCTCGCGGGTCTGCGGGGTCACCTTGAGACCCTCGGCGAGGTAGGTGTCCGTGTCGCCCCAGGTCTGCTCGATCGTCTCGAAGGCGACGGCCAGATACTCGGCGCGGGCCTCGAAGAGCGGGCTGAGCAACTGCATGATCTCGGGGGACAGGGCGCTGGGGGAGTTGTCGCCGCGGCGCACCTTGTAGCGGCGGTGGGTGGCGTTCGACTCCAGGTAGTCCGCCTCGATGGCGTCGCGCTCGACGCCCACGGCAAGCAGGGCGACGGCGATCGAAAGGCCCGCGCGGTCCTTGCCCGCGGCGCAGTGCATCAGCGCGGGCACGCTGTCCGCGGCCATCTCGTGCAGCACACGGCTGTGTTCGGCGGTGCGGTCCCTGATGATCTCGCGGTACGTGTCGGTCATGCGCCCCGCGGCCTGCCCGTCGGCCAGGGCCGCGCGCAGCTGGTCGAGGTCGCCGTCGCGCACCATCGTCCAGAACTCGGCGCCGTGGGCCGGGTCGGTCAGCGGCAGGTTCACGTTGCGTACGCCGGGCAGTTCGACGTCCGGGCCCTCGAGCCGCTGGTCGGCGGCGTTGCGGAAGTCGTAGACCGTGCGCAGGTTCAGGGAGGTGAGGAACGCCGTGTCGGCCGCCGTGGCGTGCGCGAGGTGACCGCTGCGGAAGAGCCGGCCCGGCCGGACCCGGCGGCCGTCCACCGTCGGAAGTCCGCCCACGTCACGGAAGTTGCGGACTCCGGTCAGCTCGGGCTCCGACAGCTCTGTTGGAGGGACTTGCTGCGTCACGGGGGCTCCTCCCATGCGGCCGCCGGCGCGACTCGCCGGTGGGGATTGCGGCTTCGACCATACGACATGGGTTCCTGAGGCAATCACTGCCGGTGCATGAGCGTTGCCTCACAGGTGAGGCCGGTCGAGCCCGGGCGCTGCCGCGCGGGTCCGCCGTGTATTCCGGGCTTGAAGGAAACTTGACCGGTGGCTTATCTCACCCTCCGTCAACCCCTCCCTACGGTGGCGTAGGTCACTTAGCGAGGTGAAAGATATGACGACGTGAGAGCAGAGTCGACATCCTTCATCCCTGACACATTCACCTCCTACGCAGCGGTCGGCGACAGCTTCACCGAAGGCGTGGGGGACCCCGGCCCGGACGGCACGTTCGTCGGCTGGGCCGACCGCCTGGCCGTCCTGCTCGACGACCGGATGCCGGAGCACACCTTCCGGTACGCCAACCTCGCCGTACGCGGCAAGCTGCTCGACCAGGTCGTCGCCGACCAGGTGCCGCTCGCCAAGAAGATGGGCCCCGACTTCCTGTCGTTCTGCGCGGGCGGCAACGACATCATCCGTCCCGGCACCGACCCCGACGAGGTCGCCGAGCGGTTCGAGCGGGCCGTCGCCGACCTCACGTCGGCGGTCGGCACGGTCATGGTGACCACCGGCTTCGACACCCGCGGAGTGCCGGTCCTCAAGCACCTGCGCGGCAAGATCGCCACGTACAACGGCCACGTCCGCGCGATCGCCGACCGCTACGGCTGCCCGGTCCTCGACCTGTGGTCCCTCAAGACCATCCAGGACCGCCGCGCCTGGGACGGCGACCGCCTGCACCTGTCCGCCGAGGGCCACACCCGCGTGGCGCTCCGCGCGGCCCAGGTCCTGGGCCTCGAAGTCCCCGCGGACCCGGACCAGCCGTGGCCCCCGGAGCCGCCGCGCGGCACGCTTGAGGTGCGGCGCGACGACATCAACTGGGCGCGCGAGTACCTGGTGCCGTGGTTCGGGCGGCGGCTGCGGGGAGAGTCGTCGGGAGACCACGTGGAGGCGAAGGGCAGCGTGGACCCGTACACCGTACGGATGCACATCGAATCGGCTTCCTGAAGGCAGCCGTCAGCCCGTGGGGGAGCCGGCCGGCAGCAGGCCGAGCTCCCGCGTCAGGGCCTCGTCCACCCAGGCCAGCATCCGGGCGCGCGGCAGCGTGCCCCCGTACGCGGTCATCTGCACCGCGAGGCCGTCGAGCAGGGCCGTGAGGCGCAGCGCCGTGTCACGCGGGTCGGCGCAGGTGAACTCGCCCGCCGTGACGCCCTCCGCGATGACGCCCGCGAGGGCCGCCTTCCACTGCTGGTCCAGGTCGCGCGTCACCGTACGCAGCGCGGGTTCGCGCAGGGCGGCCGACCAGCCCTCGATCCACAGGCGCCAGCCCTTGGCCTGGCCGGTGGGGGCGTACCAGCGGACGGCGGCGCGCAGGCGGCGCAGGGCCGTGGTGCGGCGCTTCAGGAGGGTGTGCAGGTGGGCGAGGTCGGCCTGCGCGGCGTGCGCGAACGCCGCCGACACCAGCTTCTCCTTGGTGGAGAAGTGATACAGGACCAGAGCGTTGCTCACCCCGAGCGCCGCGGCCACGTCCGCGATGCGCACGGCCGCCACACCGCGCACCTCGATCTGTTCGACGGTCGCGGCAAGGAGCTCCGCCCGCCGTTCCGCCACGCTCAACCGCACTCTCGCCACGCCGGGCAGCCTATACACCTCCGGTCTACGCGTGTCTGCGTGCGACGGTGTGCGGCCGTGTGCGTTCAGGAGGCCGCGTACCAGCCGAACCGCTCGCCGATCCCCGGCAGCCGGTCGGCGACCAGCGCGTGGGCGGCCGCACGCGGTGTCGTGCCGTCCGCATCGGCGCGGCCCAGCATCACGTCGACCAGGCTCCGCATCGAGCGCCGTGTGTACGCGAAGGCCTCGTCCGCGTCGGCCCCGATGTCACCGAACAGGGTCCACCACCACCAGGCGTTGGTGCCGGAGTTGACCACGACGTCCGGCAGGACGGTGACGCCGCGCGCCGCGAGGAGCGCCTCCGCCTCCGGCAGGACCGGCATGTTGGCCGCCTCCGCTATCCAACGGGCCTTGATGTGAGCCTGGTTGACCCGGTTGACGGTGTACGACACCGCGGCAGGGACCAGGATGTCCGCCTCCGCGGCCAGCCACTCCTCGCCCGGCAGCTCGCGGTCGCCGGGGCGCAGGGCGGAGCGGTCCACCGTGCCGTGCGCGTCGCGGGCGGCGAGCAGCGCCTCCACGTCGAGTCCGGCCGGGTTGGCGATCGTGCCCCTGATGTCGGCGACGGCCACCGTCGTCAGGCCCGCGCGCGACAGGTAGCGGGCGGTCGCACCGCCCATCGTGCCGAGCCCCTGCACCGCCACGCGCGCGCCCGCATGCGCGTGCCCCGCGCGGTCGAGGGCGGCCAGGACCGCTTCGGCGACCCCGTGGCCGCCGACCAGCTCGGCCAGGCCGATCCCGTCCACCCGCACGGCGAACGCGTCCGCCAGGCGCTCACGCGCCGCCGCCTCGTCGTCCAGGAGCGGGTAGACGGCCTGGACGCAAGAGACCAGGCCCGCCTCCGCCACCGCCTTGTCGACCAGGTCCTGGCTCAGGCCCAGATCCTCGCCCGTGGTCCAGGAGCTCTCGATGTACGGGCGCATCGCCCGCAGGTAGCGCACCAGGACGTCGTAGGCCTCCGGGGCGCGCGGATCGCAGTCGATGCCGCCCTTGGCGCCGCCGAGCGGGACGTAGCGGGCGCTCGGGTCGTAGTGCAGGGCTTCCTTCATCGTCATCCCGCGCGCAAGGCCCGCGACCTCGTCGAGGGTGCAGCCGGGGCGCATCCGCAGGCCGCCGCTGCAGACACCCCGTACGAGCCGGTCGACGACCAGATAGCCCCTGTGGCCGGTGAGGTGATCCGTCCAGGTGAGGGCGAGCAGAGGCGTGTGAGCCGGTGACATGAAGCGATCTCCTACTGAATGGGGAATCAGTAGCAGTACACCACGCGGCGCAGCGGACATGGCCGGTGCGGGTCCCTCCGGACGGCCGTTGCCGGAGGGGGTGCACATAATGGAGATCTGACCTATCGCTTCCAGGAGGTGCTGTGTCCCGTTCGCTGAGCCCCGGGCTCCGCTCGCTCAGGACCGCCGCCTTCGGCGCGGATCCGGCCGGTGAGCGGCTCGCGAGGATCCACAGATCGCCGAACTTCGCCGACGGGTCCTTCCAGAACCCCGAAGGGGCGCGAACCCGGCCCACCGGCTCGTCGCTCGAGTTCGCGAAGATCTACTTCCGCAAGGAGGAGCGGATCAGGCGCGGCCCCTCGGGCACCGTCCCCGTGCATTCCACGACCCTCGCCGACCTGGCCAAGCCGCCGGCCGACGGCCTGCGGATCACCTGGATGGGGCATTCCAGCGTGCTCGCCGAGATCGACGGGCAGCGGGTGCTCTTCGACCCGGTCTGGGGCGAGCGGTGCTCCCCCTTCTCCTGGGTCGGCCCCAAGCGGCTGCATCCCGTACCGGTGCCGCTCGCGGCGCTCGGCCCGGTGGACGTGGTGGTGATCTCGCACGATCACTACGACCACCTCGACATGCCCAGCATCAGGGCCCTGGCCGGCACGGACACGGTGTTCGCCGTGCCGCTCGGCGTCGGCGCCCACCTGGAGCGCTGGGGCGTCCCCGCCGACCGGCTGCGCGAGCTCGACTGGAACGAGACCGCGAAGGTCGGGGACCTGACCCTGACGGCGACGCCCGCGCGCCACTTCTGCGGTCGCGGCGTGCGCAACTTCCAGCACACCCTCTGGGCGTCCTGGGCCGTCACGGGACCCGAGCACCGCATTTACCACAGCGGGGACACCGGCTACTTCAGCGGTTTCCGGGACATCGGCGCGGAGCACGGGCCTTTCGACGTCACGATGATCCAGATCGGCGCCTACTCCGAGTTCTGGCCCGACATCCACATGACGCCCGAGGAGGGCGTGCGCGCGCACCTGGACCTCCAGGGCGGGCGGCCCGACGGCGTGCTGCTGCCGATCCACTGGGGCACCTTCAATCTCGCGCCGCACCCGTGGTCCGCACCCGGCGAGGGCACGGTCGCCGCGGCGGGCGCCGCGGGGGCGAAGATCGCGCTGCCCGTGCCGGGGGAGCCGTTCGAACCCGCGTCGGACGCCGTTCCCTCGGAGCCGTGGTGGCGCGGCGTCGCGATCGAGCCGGAGGGCGGATGGACCCCTCCGGAGACCGTCGCCGCGGCCGCCGGGCGGGCCGGGCCCGCCACCCGCGCGACGGGCACGGAGGGCACCGGGGAGCCCGAGGCGGCGCGGGTCGGCTGACGCCTCCGGACGCGGCCGGCCCTCCGCCTTACCGCCGGCCGCCGAACTCCCAGTCGTGGACCTCGATCGAGGCGTAGCGCCGCGGGACCAGGACGGCGCGGGCCGCGTCCGGGTCCGCGGCCCTGACCAGTGCGGCCGTGCCCAGCCAGCTGGTGTCGTCGTCGGACAGCAGCGGCCCGTACGCGATGAGGTCGTCCCCGCCGGGCGGCACGTCGAGGTCGGCTGAGTACCCCGCGCCGAGGCCGATCACCAGGTACCTGTTGCCGCCCGCACTCCCGCCGGGGAAATCCCACATGGTGCGCCCCAGTGTGTTGCGCCACCGGCGCAGCAGCACGTCGCGGTAGGCGCCCGCCTGGTAGTTCGGCTCGTCGAAGGCGAACGCGCGTGCGGCGGCCGGGTCCGGCAGGTCGACTATGTGCACGCTGCCGGTGGGCGTCTCGCCGTCGGCGGCGAACGTCGGGCCGCGGGCGATCAGCTCCGCCGCGAACCGGTCCATGTAGGACCAGTGGTCCTCGACGAGCTTTTCGCGCAACTCCAGGGAGCCGGACCGGTCACGGTGATAGCAGAAGAAGTGCATGGCACCGACTCTCGTCAATCGGCGTCGGATTCTCAACGGGATTCGGACAGAGGCGAGTCCACGTCCTGATCGGGCTGATCGGGCGCCGAGTTCCCGCCGTAATCAGACGGTCGTGCGACGCGTCATACCAGAGCGGGTTGCTGAGTGCCGGACTTCGTCAACTGCCCCACGCACTTGAACCGTTGGTGACTACCGTGAGTGTCCGCCGGTCGACGCAGGGATCATGACGGCCATCCCGCCCGATCCCTCCCGACCGGTACGGCGATGCCGCGAAGCCACGCGTCGCGCGCCCGTCGGAGCCCGCTCCCTGACCGAGGACGCTGATGTCTCACCTTCGCTCACCGGCCGCCCGCGCAGACCGCCGTGAGGGCGGAAGGCACGGGAGGCCAGCGAGCCGACCCGCCGCGCCGCTGCCCGAGGCCCGGATACGGCCGCAGCTCCTGCGCATCGCCGTGCTCCCCGTCGTCGCGGTGCTGCTCTGCGCCGGTGCCGCCGTGCTGTTCATCGTCCGGTCGGCCCCCGGCCCGCTCGATCCCCCGCTCCTTCTCGTCCTCGGCGCCGCGGGCGCCATCAGCCTGGCCAGCGTCGTGATCGCCGCCGTCGCCGCCAACCGCACCGCGGCCTCCGTACGCGACCGCGTCGGCACCCTGCGCCGCACCACCGCCCGCGGCCAGGCCGAACTGCGCGAAGTCGTCGAGAAGCTGCGCCGCGGCGACGGGCCGCCCCCGCGCCGGGCCCCCGTCAGAACCGCCCCGGACGGCGACGAGTTCGGGCTGCTCTCCGACGAGCTCTCCCGGGCCCAGGACGTCGCCGTCGCCGCCGTCGTGCAGGCCTCGCAGCTCTCCAGCCACGCGGGCAGCGAACAGAAGGTCGAAGTCTTCGTCAATCTGGCCCGGCGCCTGCAGTCCCTCGTGCACCGCGAGATCTCCATCCTCGACGAGCTGGAGAACGACGTCGAGGACCCGGACCTGCTCAAGGGCCTCTTCCACGTCGACCACCTGGCCACCCGCATCCGCAGGCACGCCGAGAACCTCGCCGTGCTCGGCGGCGCCATCTCGCGCCGCCAGTGGAGCAACCCCGTCTCCATGACGGAGGTGCTCCGCTCGGCCATCGCGGAGGTCGAGCAGTACTCACGGGTCAAGCTGGTGCCGCCGATCGCGGGCACCCTGCGCGGCCACGCCGTCGCCGACGTCATCCACCTCCTGGCCGAACTCGTCGAGAACGCCACGGTGTTCTCCGCCCCGCACACCCAGGTCCTGCTGCGCGCCAACCTGGTGACGGCCGGACTCGCCGTCGAGGTCGAGGACCGCGGGCTCGGCATGCCGCTGACCGAGCAGAACAAGATGAACCACCTGCTCGCCGACCCGGACCAGGTCAACGTCGCGAGCCTCCTCCAGGACGGGCGGATCGGCCTTTACGTCGTCTCCGCGCTCGCCCGCAGGCACGGCATCGCGGTCCGCCTCCAGACCAACATCTACGGCGGCGTGCAGGCCGTGCTGATCCTGCCGCAGGGACTCCTCGGCACCGAGCCGCAGCACGATGCGGGCATTGCGGGGCACCCGCAGCCTGCCCCGCAATCCATGCCGCCGACCGCCCCCGCCGCCGTACCCGAAACGGCACCCGGGCCCGCGGCGGCCCTCCGCCCGCAACCGGTCCCCGCGGCGCGCGGGCCCCAGCAGGACGCACCGTCGAGCGCCCCGCACGCCCCCGCCCCCGCTGCCGTGAACGGCTCCGCGGTGAACGGCCACGCGGTGAACGGCTCCGGGCCCGCCCCGCTGCCCGTGCGCAGCAGGGAGGGCAGGCCGACCCCTGCCGAAGCCGTGCCGGGGATCCGGCCGCAGGACCGGCAGGCCGTGGCCGAGCACGCCGGGACACCGCCCACCCCCCTCAACGGAGCCGTACGCGGCCGGGTGGGCAAGCCGCAGCTGCCCAAGCGCCGCGCCCAGGAACACATCGCGCCCCAACTGCGGGACGCCCCCGCTCCCCGCCCGGAGAGCGAACACCACGTCGGCCACGACCCGGGCCTGATGGCCGCCTTCCAGCGCGGCATCGGACTCGCCGCCGCACAGGAGACGCGCGACCCGGCACCCGAACCCGACCTCAACGTCCCCCGTGACGGAGGCGACCAGGGTGGCTGAACCTCACCACCCGGCCACCACCCCATCTGCTCCGGCAGATCCTCGTACCGCAAGGAGTCGATCCACCATGGCGAGCGATGCGCCGACAGGGCAGGTATCCGACCTCGACTGGCTGATGAGCGGACTCGTGCAGCGCGTGCCGCACACCCACAGCGCGGTCCTGCTCTCCTCGGACGGACTCGTGAAGTCGGTCCACGGCCTCGACCCGGACAGCGCCGACCACATGGCGGCCCTGGCCTCCGGGCTCTACTCACTGGGGCGCAGCGCGGGCATCCGGTTCGGTGACGGCGGTGACGTGCGCCAGGTCGTCGTGGAGCTCGACTCCACCCTCCTGTTCGTCTCGACGGCGGGCTCGGGCACCTGTCTGGCGGTGCTCGCCGGGCGCGACGCGGACGCGGCCGTGCTCGGCTACGAAATGGCGATGCTCGTCAAGAGCGTGCGCCCCTACCTGATGACCGCCCCCCGGCAGCTCGCCGGCGAACCCGCGCCGATGAGGCATTGAGCGTGGCGGCCCCGCACGACGGGCCATGGCTCGACGAATCCGCCGGGCGTCTCGTCCGCCCCTACACGGTCAGCGACGGACGGACCCGTCCGAGTGCCCACATGGACCTGCTGACCCAGGTGATGGCCACCGGAGCGCCGGTCATCGGCTACCCGGGGCCTGATCACACGGCGGCCCTCGGGCTCTGTGCGGCACCCACGTCGGTCGCGGAGATCGCGGCGCAGCTGAAGCTGCCCGCGGTCGTGACCAAGGTGCTGCTCTCCGATCTCGTCGACTGCGGGGCCCTCACCCTGAGAGCCCCGGACTTTTATCACAACCCCACCGACCGGTCCCTGTTGGAGGCAGTGCTCGATGGACTACGACGACAGCTCTGACCCCTTCCCCACCGCGCTGAAGATCCTGATCGCGGGCGGTTTCGGGGTCGGCAAGACGACCTTCACCGGCGCGGTGAGCGAGATCGCGCCGCTCAGTACGGAGGAGCTCCTCACCACGGTCAGCGAGGGCACCGACGATCTGTCGGGCGTCGAGAACAAGACCACGACCACCGTGGCGATGGACTTCGGGCGCATCACCCTCGATCCCGAGCACGTGCTCTACCTCTTCGGAACGCCCGGACAGGAACGCTTCTGGTTCATGTGGGACGAACTCTCCGAAGGCGCGCTCGGCGCGGTGGTCCTCGCCGACACCCGCCGTCTGGAGGACTGCTTCGCGGCCGTCGACTTCTTCGAGCAGCGCGGCATGGGCTTCATCGTCGCGATCAACGAATTCGACGGCGGCTACCGCTACGAACCCGAAGAAGTGCGCTCCGCCATCGACCTCGACCCCCGGGTGCCCGTCGTGCGGTGCGACGCGCGGATCTCGAGCTCCGGCATCGCGACGCTGCTCACCCTCGTCAAGCACCTCCTCGCCCACGCCCCGGCCGCCCCGAGCTACGGAGCCCACACCTGATGTACGACACGACAGCGCACCTGCTGCTCACCCCCGTCGACAAGGAGGCGCCGAGCCGGGTGCGCAGGCTGCGCAGGCTCGGCATAGGCCTGTGCCCCGACCTCGCCTTCGACGCCTTCGCCGACCGGCTCGCCGAGGTCACGGGCGCGCCGTATTCCATGGTCAACTTCATCGACGAGAACCAGCAGTTCTTCGCCGGACTGCACACTCCCGACG
>NZ_JBNNJZ010000083.1:0-23423 GCF_050270335.1 Streptomyces sp. NPDC059900 | reverse complement strand
GGGACGCCCAGTCGACGTTCCCCTGATGGCCGGAGACGTCCACGCCTTCCGTCTGGACGACGCGGTCCGCGCGGGGCAGGCCGCCCTGGCCGTCGTGCTCTCCGCCTTCTCCGTGGCGTCCTCGCGGCCCGCGCGCCGCTTTTGTGCCGCCCCGCCGACGGCCGCCTCGGCAGCCGTATACAGCTCGGCGGGCCGCACCCCGCCGAGCGCGGTGACCAGGTGGCCGTCGGGGCGTACGAGCAGCACCGAGTGCGCGGGGGCTCCGGGGTAACTCTCCGCGACGAGCAGTTCCGCCTGGTGCGGCAGCGCGGAGACCGCGGCGGCGAGCCGCGGCATGATCCCGGCCGTCACCCAGTGCCGCCGCTCCCACACGACCGTGCCGGGCGCGACAAGGACGACGAGCAGTTCCCCCGTGCCGAGCCGGTCCCGCAGCCGGACCAGGGAGCCGTCCGGAGCCGTCACCGGCACGTCGGCCACCGGCGCCCCCGGCTCCGTGCCCACGACCACTTCGGACTCCAGGGGCTCGGGCGCCAGCGGTGAATCCGCGTACGAGCCGGGCGCACCGAGCGGCCCGCGCCCCACATGGCCGTCCGCGAGCAGCATGTCGTGCCCGCGCGCCGACCCCGGCACGTACGAACGCAGCCCTCCGCCGCCCCGCAGTATCGGAAGGGACTGGTCGGCTGCGCGCAGACGTGCGGCGACGCCGGCCCGCCGCTCGGCCTGATAGCTGTCGAGCAGGGCGTCCCGCGCGCCGTGGTGCCATGCGAGGGCCAGCTTCCAGGCGAGGTTGTCCGCGTCCCGCAGCCCTTCGTCGAGCCCTTGGGTGCCGAGCGCGCCGAGCAGGTGTGCGGCGTCCCCGGCGAGGAAGGCACGACCAGAACGCCAGCGCCGGGCCAGCCGGTGGTGGACGGTGTGCACGCCGGTGTCGAGCAGTTCGTACGGCGGTGTGGAGCCCCCGCACCAGCCCGCGAGCGTCTCGCGGATGCGGACCACGAGGGCGTCGGGTGTCACGAGATCGCCGCGTGGCGGCAGCAGCCAGTCGATCCGCCACACCCCGTCGGCGAGCGGACGCCCCGTCACCTCGGCGCCTCCGTGGCGCCACGGAGGCGCCCGGTGCAACATCGCCTCGCCGGGCCCGGGAAGTTCCGTGCGCAGCGCGGCCACGGCGTGTCGTTCGACAGCCGTGCGGCCGGGGAAGCGGATGTCGAGGAGCTTGCGGACCGTCGAGCGCGGCCCGTCGCAGCCCACCAGATAACTTCCGCGCCACCACGTGTCCTTGGGCCCGCGGGTGTGCGCGGTCAGTCCGCCCGCGTCCTGCTCCAGGGAGTCGAGCTTGCTCTCCGCGGCGATCTTGACGAGACGCTCATCGGCGATGGCCGCGCGCAGGGCGCCGGTCAGCACATGCTGCGGCACATGGAGCGGGGCGGGCATCTCATCACTGAACGTGAGCTCCCGCATCAGCTGCTTGCGCCGCAGGGACCGCCAGCCGGCCCATCGCGCGCCGGAGTCCTGGTCCCCGAACGAGTGACCGACGAGGCGTTCCATGAGGGCCGCCGTGTCGTCGCGCAGGACGACGGTCCGCGCGGGCCGCTGCTCGTCCTTGCCGGGCCCTTCGTCGAGTACGACGGTGGGTACGGAGTGACGCGCGAGAGCCAGGGCGAGCGTGAGCCCCACGGGGCCCGCGCCGACGACGATCACCGGGTCCACGGTGCGTATCCTCCCGCCGCAAGGGCCCGGGAGCGCTGGACGTACGTACAGGAACTTACAGTTGGAGCCCGGTGCGCGATCACAGAACGTATGCAACAGACTGGGTGCCGAGCCGTCAAGCTGGACGCACGGGTGGCCGGGCTTCCTGCGAGGTCGTTCGCGGGGGCGCCGGGTGAGGCTCCCGGTGCGGACATGCGTCAGGGCCCGTCGAACGCATTCGACGGGCCCCGGTGCAGGTGCCGACGGCAGTGGGTCACCGTGGCTGAGAACGTGTCAGTTCTTCTTCTCCGTGGGGCCGTCCTCCGGCTCCGCGTCCGCCGTCGCGGTGTCCCCGGCGGTGGGGCCGAGGGGCGCGGACGGATCGAGGACGCTGGGGGCCTCCGCCGGTTCGGCGGCCGCGGCGACGGCGATACCGGTCTTGGTGCGACGCCCGCGCTTCTCGAGCCAGGTGGCAAGGGACGAGAGGAGCAGGCAGAGCCCGATGTAGATGGCGCCGAACACGGTGACCGTCTGGACGAACGGGTAAACGCCGTTGACCGGTGTGTTGTTGGCGATCAGCCGCGCCGAGTGGAGCAGCTCGGGGTAGAGGACCATGAACCCGAGCGAGGTGTCCTTCAGCGTGACCACCAGCTGGCTGATGATGGTCGGCAGCATCGACCGGACGGCCTGCGGGAAGAGCACCGTGGCCATGACCTGGGTCTTGCGCAGGCCCAGGGCGTAGGCGGCCTCCTTCTGTCCCTTGGGCACCGCGTTGATGCCCGCACGCAGGACCTCGGCCTGGACGCATCCGTTGTAGATGGTCAGGCCGATCACCAGTGCCCAGAACGGGGTCATGTCGCCGAGCAGGCCGACCCAGAGCGCGAAGATGGTGATGAGCAGCGGAATGGACCGGAAGAGGTCGATGAAGGCGACCGCGATCCAGCGCACGGGCTTGTGCTCGGAGAGTCGTGCGACGCAGAGCACCACGGCGAACGCGAGAGAGAACACGCCGGCGAAGGCGAACACCTTCAGCGTGGCGACCAGGGCATCCAGAATGTTCTGCTGGATTCCGGTGTAGTTGAAGATGTCCCACAGGTCGGCTTCGAACTCGCCCTTGTCGTTCAGGCGCAGAACGATCCAGACGAGGCCGCCCAGAAAGGCCGCGGTGCCGACGATGCTGTAGATGATGTTGCGGACACGCGCCTTGGGACCCGGGGCGTCGAAGAGAACGTTGGCACTCATCGGGCGACCTCCAGGCGGTGCTCCAACAGCCGGAAGACTCCGCTGATGGCGTACGTGATGATCAGGTACGCGAGGGTGATCCAGATGAAGATCACCGCGATGTCGTATCCGTCATTGCTCAGCGTCTTGGAGACGTTGAAGAGGTCGACGTTGTCGAAGGCGCCCGCGATCGCGGTGTTCTTCGTCAGGGCGATGAAGATGCTGGAGAGCGGCGGTACCACCGTGCGCGTGGCCTGGGGCAGGACGACTAGCCGCATCGTCTGGGTGAAGGTGAGCCCGATCGCGCGGGCCGCCTCGGCCTGCCCGAGGGGCACGGTGTTGATGCCCGAGCGAACCGCCTCGGCCACGAACGCGGAGGTGTAGAAGCCGCAGGCGAGCGTGGCGAGAAGGAACGAGTCCAGGTCGGGGAAGAGCACCTTGGGGACGATGAAGAACGCCACAAGGAAGAGCAGGGTCAGCGGGGTGTTGCGCAGCAGCGTCACCCAGAGGGTTCCGAATATTCGCAGCGGCGGAACGGGTGACACCCGGAACCCGGCGATGATGACCCCGGCCACCACAGCCACGAGCGCGCTGGATGCGGTCAGCTTCAGAGTCCCGAAAAACCCTTCGCGGAAAAGCGACAGGTTGTCGAGCAGTACGTCCATGAATTCTCCGCGAGGTCTTTCGCGACGGGTCGCAGGTGATCGCGACGGGCCCCGGCCGTCAGGCTCGGGGGCGGTGGCAGGGTTTCGCGACGGGTCCGGCAGCGATGCGCGCAGCGAACGTCCCGCTCCGCACCGCAGGCGGGTGCGGGCGGAGCGGGGCGTGCCGGATTACTTCGGGTCGGTGAAGGCCGGCGGCTCCTGGTACTCGGAGCCGGACTTGCCGAGGGTGGCGTCGTAGGCCTTCTTGTAGTCGCCGCTCTCCTGGTGCGCCTTGATGGCGTCCGCGACGGCCTTCTGCAGGGCCGCGTCACCCTTCTTGAGGCCGACGCCGTACGGCTCGTCCGAGAACGGCTTGCCGACGACCTTGAGCTTGCCCTCGTTCTGCGCGGCGTAGCCCATCAGGATCGCGTCGTCCGTGGTGACGGCGTCGATCTGGTTGTTCAGGAGCTGGGCGACGCACTCCGAGTACTTGGAGAGCTCGGTGACCTTGGCGCCGTACTTCGGCTTCTTGATGTTCTGCAGCGGCGTCGAGCCGACGATCGAACAGACCTTCTTGTCACGGACGGTCTCGGGGCCCTTGACGTCCTTCTCGTCCTTGCGGACCAGGAGGGAGGCGCCGGCGTGGAAGTACGGCCCGGCGAAGTCGATCTGCTTCTTGCGCTCGTCGTTGATCGTGTACGTACCGATCATCAGGTCGACGTCGCCCTTGGAGACCGCGGTCTCACGGGCGCCGGAGTCGACCGTCTTCCACTCGATCTGCTTCGGCGAGAAGCCGAGATCGGCCGCGATCATCTTGGCGATCTCGATGTCGAAGCCGGAGTACTCCTTGGTCGACTGGTCCTGGAAGCCCAGGTACGGCTGGTCGGCCTTGGCACCGATGACGATTTTCCCGCGCTTCTTGGCGGCCTTGAAGACGGCCGAGTCGACGGCGGCGTCCTTCGCGACCTCGTACTTGAGGGCCTTGGCGCCGGAGGTGTCGGGGCCCTCCGGCTTGTCGCCGGCGGAGCCCTCCTTGCCGCCGCAGGCGGTGGCGGCGAGCGAGAGCGCGGCGACGGCCGCTACTGCGGCGGCGGACTTACGGAGCTTCATGGTGAACATCCTTTGTTTCGACTGGCGTTGAGACGACGTGGGAGCCTCAGTGTTTAAGGATCTTCGACAGGAAGTCCTTGGCCCGGTCGCTGCGCGGGTTGCTGAAGAACTGGTCCGGCACGGCCTCTTCGACGATGCGGCCGTCGGCCATGAAGACGACGCGGTTGGCCGCGGAGCGCGCGAAGCCCATCTCGTGGGTGACCACGACCATGGTCATGCCGTCGCGTGCGAGCTGCTGCATGACCTCCAGGACCTCGTTGATCATCTCCGGGTCGAGCGCCGACGTGGGCTCGTCGAAGAGCATCACCTTGGGGTCCATCGCCAACGCGCGAGCGATCGCGACGCGTTGCTGCTGGCCGCCGGAGAGCTGCGCGGGGTACTTGTCCGCCTGTGAGGCGACGCCGACGCGGTCCAGAAGGCCGCGTGCCTTTGTCTCTGCTTCCGCCTTGGACGTCTTGCGCACCTTGGTCTGGCCCAGCATCACGTTCTCGAGCACGGTCTTGTGCGCGAAAAGGTTGAAGGACTGGAAGACCATGCCCACGTCCGCACGGAGACGGGCGAGCGCCTTGCCCTCCTGGGGCAGCGGCTTGCCGTCGATCGAGATGTCTCCCGACTCGACCGTCTCCAGGCGGTTGATGGCGCGGCACAATGTCGACTTGCCCGACCCGGAGGGGCCGATCACGACGACGACCTCACCGCGCTTGATGGTCAGGTCGATGTCCTGGAGGACGTGCAGAGCGCCGAAGTGCTTGTTGACGTTCTTCAGCACGACCAGGTCGTCCGCCCCGGGCGGTATGGCGTCCTTGGTCACCGATACTTCGGTCACGGCTTGTTGCTCCATCCTCCTCGGTTGGGAGGACAGTAATAACCCGGTGCGACCAGCGTCATTACATCTGAGGGGAAATTGAGCATAACGATCCGGCCGCAACCGGACACTCCGCGTGAAGGGGACGCCCGCGCGCGTACCGGCTGCATAACGGAACGTGTCCGTGACCCGTAGCCTCTTGACGCGGTCCTTATGTATCGGCGTGGATGCCTTGGTGCCTGTGCACGCGCGCGTACCGGCCGTCGGCGAGCGCGAACGGAACGACCGATGAACCGGAGGGGGCCCGCATGAGACTGCTCCTCGTCGAGGACGACGATCACGTGGCAGCCGCCCTGTCCGCGGTCCTGGCCAGGCACGGCTTCGACGTCGTGCACGCACGGAGCGGCGAGGAAGCCCTCCAGGCCCTGCTGCCCGGCAAAACGGCACCCTTCGGAGTGGTGCTCCTCGATCTGGGACTGCCCGATCAGGACGGCTACGAGGTGTGCGGAAAGATCCGCAAACGCGGCTCGACCCCCGTGATCATGGTGACGGCACGTGCCGACGTCCGCTCGCGGATCCACGGCCTGAACCTCGGAGCCGACGACTACGTAGTGAAGCCGTACGACACCGGGGAGCTCATCGCCCGCATCCACGCGGTCATCCGGCGACCCCCGTCCGGCGCCGCCGAGGGGCCCGCGGACAGCGAACTGCGCCTCGGCTCCGTACGCATCGAACTGCCCACCCGCCAGGTCAGTGTGGACGGTTCGGCGATCCAGCTGACCCGCAAGGAGTTCGACCTGCTCGCGCTCCTCGCGCAGCGGCCCGGCGTGGTGTTCCGCCGGGAGCAGATCATCAGCGAGGTGTGGCGCACCAGCTGGGAGGGAACGGGGCGCACCCTTGAAGTGCATGTCGCGTCCCTGCGCTCCAAGTTGCACATGCCGGCCCTGATCGAGACCGTACGGGGCGTCGGCTACCGGCTCGTCGCCCCGGCCGTGTAGCCAGTAGCGAGGTCAGGTGCGCTCTCGCCTCCTCCCGCTGCTCATCGTCCTCATGGCGGGAGTGCTGCTCGCGCTCGGCTTCCCGCTCGCGGTGAGCGTGGCCGCGGCACAGCAGCAGAAGGTGGTCGTCGACCGGATCGACGACACGGCGCGGTTCGCGGCGCTCGCGCAGTTCGTCACGAAACGTCCGGCCGGGTCGCGCCTGCGGGACAAGGACGAACGGCGCGAGACCCTCCAGACCGAGCTCGACTACTACCACGAGATATACGGGATCAGGGCGGGCGTCTTCTTCAGGGACCGTGCGCCCATGGCTCACGCGCCCGGGAACTGGTTCCTGCCTCCCAGAGGCGCCGAGGTGCGGGAGGCCTTCGAGGAGGCCCTCAGGTCCCGTGGAAGCCACGATCCGCAGCAGGTGTGGCCCTGGCAGCGCGGGCGGCTCGTCGTCGCCTCTCCGGTGATCAGGGACGGCGACGTCATCGCGGTCGTCGTCACCGAATCACCCACAGGGCGCATGCGTTCGAAGACGTTGCAGGGATGGCTGCTCATCGCCGCCGGCGAGTCGGCGGCCATGCTCCTCGCCGTCGGCGCCGCGCTGCGCCTGACCGGCTGGGTGCTGCGTCCCGTGCGGGTTCTCGACGCCACGACGCACGACATCGCGACCGGGCGCCTGAAGTCGAGGGTGGCGGCCGCGGGCGGTCCGCCGGAACTCCGGCGTCTGGCGCGCTCGTTCAACGAGATGGCCGACAACGTCGAGGACGTCCTCGAACAGCAGCGGGCCTTCGTCGCCGACGCCTCGCACCAACTGCGCAACCCCCTGGCCGCCCTGCTGCTGCGCATCGAGCTGCTCGCCCTCGAACTGCCGGAGGGGAACGAGGAGATCGCCTCCGTGCGCACCGAGGGCAAACGCCTCGCCCAAGTCCTCGACGACCTCCTGGGCCTCGCGCTCGCCGAGCACACGGCGGCCGATCTGCGGCTCACCGACATCGGCGAGCTCGCGGCCGAACGGGTCGGTGCCTGGCGGCCGCTCGCCGAGGAGCGCGGGGTGCGGCTGACCGGAGTCTGCCCGGCGACCACCGGCTGGGCCGATCCGGTCGCGCTCTCCAGCGCCCTGGACGCGGTGATCGACAACGCCCTCAAGTTCACGCCCGGCGGCGAGGAGGTGCGGGTGGAGGTCTCCTGGACCGGTCAGCTGACGACCGTAGTGATCACGGACGGCGGCCCCGGCCTCACGGAGGACGAACTCGCCCGCATCGGAGACCGCTTCTGGCGCAGCAGCCGCCATCAGAACGTGCAGGGCTCGGGCCTGGGCCTGTCCATCTCGCGGGCCCTGCTGACCGCGGGCGGCGGCTCCCTCACGTACGAGCAGCACGATCCGCACGGACTGCGCGTGACGGTCGGCGTCCCGCGCGGCGAGCCCGACTCCACGGGCCGCTGACCCGGCGCGCGGCTGCTCTACTGCGCGACCGCTACGGCTTGACCGACTGGTAGTAGCGGCGTGCGCCCTCGTGCAGGGGGAGCGGGTCGGTGTAGAGCGCCGTCCGCAGGTCCACCAGCTGGGCCGCGTGCACCTGGTCACCGATGTGGTCGCGGCTGTCGATCACCGTGCGGGTCAGCCCCTCGGACAGCTTCGGGTCCACCCGGTCCGTGGTGACCAGGAGATTCGCCACGGCCAGCGTCGGCACGGATTCGTTCTCCTGGGCGGCTGGATAGGCGTCGGCGGGCATCACGGCCGCCCGGTAGTAGCGCGAGGCTCCGCCCTGCTTGTGCAGCGCGTCCACGAGAGTACCGAGCTCGACGAGGCGGACGTCGAACTCTTCGGAGAGCAGCCGCACTGTCGTCGTCGGCAGCCCGCCCGACCAGAAGAAGGCGTCGATGTCGCCCTTCTTGAGAAGACCGGGAGCGGTGTCGATACCGGCGTCCACCGACGTGAGGTCCTTGCCGGGATCCAGACCGGCGGCCTTGAGCACCCGGTCCGCTATCAGCCGCACACCCGAGCGCGGTTGGCCCACGGCCACCTTCTTGCCCTTCAGGTCCCCCGCCTTCCCGATGTCCGAGGAGCGCCGGACGACGAGCTGGACGTAGTCGTCGTACAGCCGCGCACAGCCCCGCAGCCGGTCCGCGCCTGGACGCCCCTCCAGGCGGTACTTCGCGACGGCGTCGGCGGCCGCGACGGTGAAGTCGGCCTTCCCCTCGGCCACCCGCTCGACGTTCTGCTGCGAGCCCTCGCTGTTGAGCAGCTCCACGTCCACCTTGGGCATGTCCTGGGAGACCGCGGTCCGCAGGAGCTTTCCGTAGCGCTCGTACACCCCGTTCTTCACGCCCGTACTGAACGTCATCCCGCCCGTCGGGGAGTCGTCGCCCGCCGGGACGAGCCACCACACCAAGAGCCCGAAGACCACGAGGGCGGCCGCCGCACCCTGGAGTGCGCGGCGCCTGCTGACGCGGGGGAGTGCCTTGAGCATGCGCGCGATCCTGCCAGGCCACTCGCAGTGATGGCCAGGGCCGAGCTCCCGGCGGGGAAACTTCCCCGACCGCCTACCCTTGTCACATGAGCAGCGGCGACCGGGGACAGGCAGTGGGCGTTAAAGGAACGTACGAGGTACGCACTTACGGGTGCCAGATGAACGTCCACGACAGCGAGCGGCTCTCCGGGCTGCTCGAGGGCGCCGGATACGAGCGAGCGCCCGAGGGCTCGGACGGCGACGCCGACGTGGTCGTCTTCAACACCTGCGCCGTACGGGAGAACGCCGACAACCGCCTCTACGGCAACCTCGGCCGCCTGGCGCCGATGAAGACCAAGCGGCCCGGCATGCAGATCGCCGTCGGCGGCTGCCTGGCCCAGAAGGACCGCGACACCATCGTGAAGAAGGCGCCCTGGGTGGACGTCGTCTTCGGGACGCACAACATCGGCAAGCTGCCGGTGCTCCTGGAGCGGGCCCGCGTGCAGGAAGAGGCGCAGGTCGAGATCGCCGAGTCCCTGGAGGCGTTCCCCTCGACGCTGCCCACGCGCCGCGAGAGCGCGTACGCGGCGTGGGTCTCCATCTCCGTGGGCTGCAACAACACCTGTACGTTCTGCATCGTGCCCGCCCTGCGCGGCAAGGAGAAGGACCGCAGGACCGGCGACATCCTCGCCGAGATCGAGGCACTCGTCGCCGAGGGCGTCTCCGAGATCACCCTGCTCGGGCAGAACGTGAACGCGTACGGCTCCGACATCGGTGACCGCGAGGCCTTCAGCAAGCTCCTGCGGGCCTGCGGGAAGATCGAGGGCCTGGAGCGCGTGCGCTTCACCTCGCCGCACCCGCGCGACTTCACGGACGACGTGATCGCCGCCATGGCCGAGACCCCGAACGTGATGCCGCAGCTGCACATGCCGCTCCAGTCCGGCTCGGACCCCATCCTCAAGGCGATGCGCCGCTCGTACCGCCAGGACCGCTTCCTCGGCATCATCGAGAAGGTCCGCGCCGCGATGCCGGACGCGGCGATCTCCACCGACATCATCGTCGGCTTCCCCGGAGAGACCGAGGAGGACTTCGAGCAGACGATGCACGCGGTCCGTGAGGCCCGCTTCGCCAGCGCCTTCACCTTCCAGTACTCCAAGCGCCCCGGTACGCCCGCGGCGACCATGGAGGGGCAGATCCCCAAGGAGGTCGTGCAGGAGCGCTACATGCGGCTGTCCGCCCTCCAGGAGGAGATCTCCTGGGACGAGAACAAGAAGCAGGTCGGCAGGACGCTGGACCTGATGGTCGCCGAGGGCGAGGGCCGCAAGGACGGCGCGACGCACCGCCTCTCCGGGCGGGCCCCCGACAGCCGCCTGGTCCACTTCACCAAGCCGGACACCGAGGTCCGCCCCGGTGACGTCGTCACGGTCGAGATCACCTACGCGGCGCCGCACCACCTGCTCGCCGAGGGCCCCGTCCTGAACGTGCGCCGCACGCGCGCGGGTGACGCCTGGGAGAAGCGCAACGCCGAGGCGGCCGCCAAGCCCGCCGGCGTGATGCTGGGCCTGCCCAAGGTGGGCGCCCCCGAGCCGCTTCCGGTGGCCGCGGGCAGCGGCTGCGGCTGCGACTGACCGGGCGGGCGGTGGACCACGGGGGCGGGGTCGGCACGTACTAGCGCGCGGGCGCGCGTACGCTGCGGATCATGCTTGTCGCCGCAGCCGTCTGCCCGTGCCCGCCCCTGCTCGTCCCCGAGGTCGCCGCGGGCGCTGCCCCCGAACTGGACGCCGCGCGTGCCGCGTGCACGGACGCCGTCGGGGTGCTCGCCGCCGCGCGGCCCGACCTCCTCGTCGTGGTGGGCCCCGCCGAGAAGAGCGGGCGCGGGCCGCATCCGCAGGGCGCACGCGGCTCGTTCCGCGGCTTCGGCGTCGACCTGGACGTACGGCTCGGACGTGGTGGCGACGAAGCCACCGCGGCGGAGCGCGAACTCCCGTCTTCGCTCGCCGTCGCCGCCTGGCTCCTCGGCCGTACGGAGTGGTCGGCGGCGCCGCTGGAAGGGCTCGGGGTGGGGGAACCTCTGGCGGCCGAGCGGTGCGTCGAAGCGGGTGAGGGAATCGCCGCGCGGGGCGACCGGGTGGCCCTGCTGGTGATGGGCGACGCCAGCGCGTGCCGCACGCTGAAGGCGCCGGGGTATCTCGACGACCGGGCGGCCGGGTTCGACGCGGAGGCCGCCCGTGCGCTGGGGGCGGCGGACATCGGTGCGCTCAAGGCGCTGGACGCGGAGCTGGCGTACGAACTGAAGGCGGCGGGCCGCGCGCCGTGGCAGGTGCTGGCGGGCGCGGCAGAGGGCGCCGCCCTGAGCGGCCAGCTGCTCTACGAGGACGCCCCGTACGGCGTCGGCTACCTGGTCGCCACCTGGTCGTAGCGACCTCTCCGCGCACTCCTGGCACTCTCTCCGCGCACTCCTGGCACTCCTGAGCGCTGCCGGGCGTGTGGGTACGGCAGTGCTTGCTGCCGGGCGTACTGCCACGGCGGCGCGCGCTGCCCAGGGCAGCAGGGCGCCCGTGAACGCTGCTCGGGGCACAGGGCCCGCCTGCGTGCCGTACGGCGACGGCCGTGGAGCGGGGGATGCTCCACGGCCGTCCGCCGGTGTCGTTCGGTGACCCGGTCGGCTGACTCAGCCGTCGCTCCGGCGCCTCGCAGGCGCCGGTGAGCGGCGAGTGATCCAGCCGGTGGTTCAGGGAGCCGGAGGGGGCGTGGGACGGGCGGTGCCGCCGCCCGGGTCCTTGCCCTCGTCGGGCGTCCCGGCGAGGCGGTCCACGGCATCCTTCGCCTTGCCCGTCCCGGTCTGGATCTTGTCGCTGTACTTGCCCTTGGTCTTGTCGTCGACCGCCTTCGCGGCCTTGTCGAGACCTTGGTCGATCTTGTCCCCGTGCTGCTGCGCGAGGCCCGCGACCTTGTCCTTCGCCGGGGCGAGCTTGTCTTTCAGGCTCTGCAGGAAGCCCATCGGTTACCTTCCCTCGCTGGGAGAGTCACTTGCGGGCGCCTTCGTCGGCCTCGTCGTTGTCGGCGGCCTTCTCCGCGGACTGCTGCTTGGGGATGTCCACGTTCTCCGCGGCAGCCTCTTCGGAGCCCTCCGCCTCGTCCTCGGTCTTGCCCGCGGCCTCGGCCCCGGCTTCGGTCTCGGCGTCGGCCTTCGTGCCGGCCTTGGTCTCGTCCCCGGCGGCGGCCTCGGCCTTGCCCTCCTCCTTGCCGGTTTCGGCCTCGGGGCTCTCCCCGGCCGCTTCCGGCTCGGCCGTCAGGGTCCCGGCAGCCGCGTCGGCAGTTGACGCCTCTTCCGTGTCCTTGGACTTCCTACGGAACCGTGCAAAAACGCCCATATCTACTCCATACGGTACTCGTGTGGGCGAAATCCCGCGCCGCCCGGTGCGCCATGTTGCGCCTCCCGGGTCGCCGGTCCTCAAAACCGGCGGCCGGAACCTCGCAACAGGCAACGACCCCGGACGCGTGACGTCACGTAGCTCGTTCGGGAAGAGGCCGCGGAGTTTGCGAGACTAAGGCGGTGAGTAGAGCAGCTCCCGCACCGCGGGTCATCGCCGTCGTCGGGCCGACCGCGGCCGGAAAATCCGATCTGGGCGTTTTCCTCGCCCGGCAACTCGGCGGCGAAGTCGTCAACGCCGACTCCATGCAGCTCTACAGAGGGATGGACATCGGCACCGCCAAGCTGACGCTCGAAGAGCGCGACGGAGTGCCGCACCACCTCCTCGACATCTGGGACGTCACGGAAGCGGCAAGCGTCGCCGAGTACCAGAAGCTGGCCAGGGCCGAGATCGACCGCCTCCTCGCCGACGGACGCTGGCCGATCCTGGTCGGCGGCTCCGGGCTCTACGTCAGGGGCGCCGTCGACCAGCTGGAGTTCCCCGGTACGGACCCCGCGGTCCGGGCCCGCCTGGAGGAAGAGCTCGCGCTGCGCGGCTCCGGCCCGCTGCACGCCCGCCTGGCCGCCGCCGACCCCGGAGCGGGCCGGGCCATCCTGCCCAGCAACGGCCGCCGGATCGTCCGCGCCCTCGAGGTCATCGAGATCACCGGCAAGCCCTTCACCGCCAACCTCCCCGGACACGACTCCGTCTACGACACCGTCCAGATCGGCGTCGACGTCGGCCGCCCCGAACTCGACAAACGCATCGCCACGCGCGTGGACCGCATGTGGGACGCGGGCCTCGTCGACGAGGTGCGTGCCCTGGAGTCGCAGGGGCTGCGCGAGGGGCGTACGGCGTCGCGCGCGCTCGGCTACCAGCAGCTGCTCGCGGCGCTCGCCGGGGAGTGCACCGACGACGAGGCGCGCACGGAGACCGTGCGCGCGACCAAGCGCTTCGCGCGTCGTCAGGACTCGTGGTTCCGCCGCGATCCCCGCGTGCACTGGCTCAGCGGTGCCGCTGCCGATCGAGGGGAACTCCCAGGGCGGGCACTGACGTTGGTCGAACGAGCGGTCACAGCCTGATCACGTGATGGCATCGGGACGCTCCGGCGGTCATCCCGGCCCCCGGCGCCGTGCCATCATCGACCATCGATCGACCAGTGGAGTCCGAAGTAGGAGGGCGGATGGCGATGGAGGCCGGCCCTCGTGACACCGCGCATTCCGGCGGCGAGCTGACTCCGGACGGCCCCGACGGGGCACCCGACGGCGTGACCGACGACGGTCCCGGCGCGGACCAGATGGCCGTGGCCGAGGTCGAGGTCGAGCTGCGTCCGCAGCGCCGTCTGCGCATCTGGCAGCTCGCGCCGATCGTCGTCCTCGCCGCGGCGGGATCGCTGATGTTCGCCTTCCCGCTGGCCTTCGAGTTCGGGGACGGCGGCGCCGTCGTCGCCATGCTCGGACTCCTGATCAGCTGCTGCGCCGCCGGCTGGGGCATGATGGCCGCGCGCCGCGTGGGGCACACCTGGCCGGGGCTGCCCGAGCGCGGCTCCGGGGGCCGCCCGGACTGGCGGATCGTCTGCGCCTACGCCCTGGTCTTCCTGGCTGTCGCCGTCCTTGCCGTGTGGCGCGTCGCACGCCTTCGCTGACCGCGTCGTACCAGGTCAGAGCCCTGACGGGCACCGTACGGACCGAGTGTCCTTGCCACCCCGTACGATCGAGGAATGAGCACGCGGATCGCCTTCCTCAAGGGGCACGGGACCGAGAACGACTTCGTGATCGTCCCGGACCCCGACAACACCGTCGAGCTGCCCCCGGCCGTCGTCGCGGCCCTGTGCGACCGCCGCGCGGGCATCGGGGGCGACGGCCTGCTGCATGTCGTGCGTTCCGCGGCGCACCCCGAGGCACGCCATCTGGCCGCCGAGGCCGAGTGGTTCATGGACTACCGCAACGGCGACGGTTCGATCGCCGAGATGTGCGGAAACGGAGTGCGCGTCTTCGCCCGCTATCTCCAGCACGCGGGCTTGGTGGGCGAGGGCGACCTGGCCGTCGCCACCCGCGGCGGCGTGAAGACCGTGCACATCGCCAAGGCCGCGGCCGGCGGGGACGTCACCGTCGGCATGGGCAAGGCGCTCTTCCCCGAAGGCCAGGACGTCACCGTCTCCGTGGCCGACCGCCACTGGCCCGCACGCAACGTGAACATGGGCAACCCGCACGCGGTCGCCTTCGTGGACGACCTGGCCCACGCGGGGAACCTGTACGACCCGCCGCCGTTCAGCCCCGCCTCGGCGTACCCGCAGGGCGTGAACGTCGAGTTCGTCGTCGACCGTGGTCCTCGTCACGTCGCCATGCGCGTGCACGAGCGCGGTTCCGGCGAGACCCGCTCGTGCGGCACGGGCGCGTGCGCCGTCGCCGTCGCGGCGGCCCGCAGGGACGGGGCGGAACCTGCTGCGACCGGTGCGCCGGTCACGTATACCGTCGATCTCCCTGGTGGGCGCCTGGTGATCACCGAGCGTCCCGACGGGGAGATCGAGATGACGGGTCCCGCGGTGATCGTCGCCGAAGGCGAGATCGACGCGGAATGGCTCGAAACTGTAAACCCGTGAACTGTCGCTCGAATGGGTGATCCGTTTCACGCTCGGCGAGAGGCGGTCAGCGGCGCGTGATGGGCTCGGTAGCATCAAGCACCGGCCCGGACGGAGCATGCCGTCGTCCGCTCACCGCCGGTCGGAGCAGCCGGAGGTGCCCATGAGTGCGGAGGCCACAAACCCCGCGATGTCTGGCCCCGCGACGCCCGCAGGGCAGCGCAGGCGCGGTCGTCCGCGGCTTGACCTGCGCAGGCTCGGTCGGGCCGCCCTCATGGGGTCCGCCACCCGGGACCGGTTGCCGGACGCGATCGGCCATGTGGCGGAAGCCCACCGGGCCCACTACCCGGACGCCGATCTGGAGCCGCTGCGCCGAGCGTGGGTCCTCGCGGAGTCCTCTCACCGCGGCCAGATGCGCAAGAGCGGTGAGCCGTACATCACACATCCGCTCGCGGTGACCCTGATCCTCGCCCAACTGGGCGCGGAGATCACCACCTTGACCGCGTCGTTGCTCCACGACACCGTCGAGGACACGGATGTGACGCTCGACCAGGTGCGTACGGAATTCGGCGACGACGTCTGCTATCTCGTCGACGGCGTCACGAAGCTGGAGAAGGTCGACTACGGAGCGGCCGCCGAGCCCGAGACCTTCCGCAAGATGCTCGTGGCCACCGGCAACGACGTACGCGTCATGTCGATCAAGCTGGCCGACCGCCTGCACAACATGCGCACGCTCGGCGTCATGCGCCCCGAGAAACAGGCGCGGATCGCCAAGGTGACGCGGGACGTGCTCATTCCGCTCGCCGAGCGCCTGGGCGTGCAGGCGCTCAAGACCGAGCTGGAGGACCTCGTCTTCGCCATCCTCCACCCGGAGGAGTACTCCCGGGTCCAGGAGCTGATCGCGGCCAACGCGGTAGGCGGCGGCGACCCCCTGGAAGGGACGGCCGACGACGTCCGGACGGTGCTGCGCGAGGCGGACATCGCGGCCGAAGTCCTCATCAGGCCGCGGCACTTCGTCTCGGTCCACCGGGTGCACCGCAAACGCGGCGAGATGCGCGCGGCGGACTTCGGCCGGATCCTGGTCCTGGTGAACGAGGACGCGGACTGTTACGGGGTCCTCGGCGAACTCCATACGTGCTTCACGCCGGTGGTCTCGGAGTTCAAGGATTTCATCGCCGTACCGAAGTTCAACCTCTACCAGTCGCTGCACACGGCCGTGGCCCGCCCGGACGGAGAGGTCGCCGAAGTCCTCATCCGTACGCACCAGATGCACAAGGTGGCCGAGGCCGGCGTCGTCGCCCTGCGCAATCCGTACGCTCCTCCTTCGGAGGAGCAGTCCGATCCCGGCTCCGGCCTCTCCGAGGACGCGATCGAGGGCGAGCGCGCCGACCCGACCCGGCCCGGCTGGCTCTCCCGCCTCCTCGACTGGCAGGAAGCGGCCCCCGACCCGGACACGTTCTGGTCGACCCTCCGCGAGGACCTCGCCCAGGACCGCGAGATCGCCGTATTCCGCCCCGACGGCGGCACACTCGGACTGCCCGCCGGCGCGAGCTGCGTGGACGCCGCCTACGCCCAGTACGGCGAAGACGCCCACGCCTGCATCGGTGCACGTGTCAACGGCCGCCTGGCGACGCTGAGCACGGTCCTGCGGGACGGCGACACGGTCCAGCTCCTCATGGGGCAGGACGCCGCCGCCGGGCCCTCCCGCGAATGGCTCGACCACGCGCGCACGCCCGGCGCCCGTATCGCCATTCGGCGCTGGCTCACGACCCACCCCACGCCCGCTTCGGCTCCTTCGGCGTCGGCCCCGGAGAAGCCCGTGCCCCCGCCGCAGGCCGCCGACTTCCCGCGCCCCGCCGCGGCGAACGCCGTCGTGGACAGGGAGGGCGCGAGCGTACGCCTCGCGGGCTGTTGTACGCCCGTGCCGCCCGACGAGGTGACCGCCTTCGCCGTGCGCGGCGGTGTCGTCACCGTGCACCGCGTCGAGTGCCCCGCGGTCGGCCGCATGAAGGAGGTGGGGCGCCCCGAGGTCGGAGTGCACTGGGGGGACAGCGCGGAGTGCCGGGTCACGCTGATCGCTGAATCGTTCGGGCGCGCGCACCTGATGGCCGACCTCACCGAGGCCATCGCCATGGAGGGCGTGGAAGTCATGTCGGCGACCGTCGAGCCGCCGAGCCAACAGCGCGTGCGCCACACGTACACGCTGCAACTCCCGGACGCCGACCGCCTGCCGGGGCTGATGCGAGCGATGCGTGCGGTGCCGGGGGTGTACGACGTCAGCCGTGCCCAGCACCCGGCGTCGGCCACTTCGTAGCAGCGCGCCAGGAGGTGCGGGCGTCGCCGCAGCGTCCTACTGGCGACTCGTTCGAGTGGCCCGGCGCGCGTTGACACCGGCGCGGTAGGTCCGCGCTGATAGCGGTAGTTCATGCTGCTCACCCCCCGGGTCAGGGCCTCGCGGCCGAAGACCCTTCGCATCGCGACCGCGCTCCTGGCCGCGGCCACCTCCGCCACCCTTCTCGCCGCGTCCGCTCCGGCACCGGTCAAACCGCTCGGCATCGGCGACCGGCTCTTCCCGCACCTGGGCAACCCCGGCTACGACGTCATGTCGTACGACATCGCCTTCACGTACCGCGGCTCCAACAAGAAGCCGCTCGACGCGACGACGGTGATCGACGCCCGCACCACCGCTCCGCTGGAGCTGATCAACCTCGACTTCGCCCACGGCAAGGTCCGCTCCGTCGAGGTCAACGGCGCTCCCGCCCGCTTCGAGTCCACCGGCGAGGACCTGGTCGTCACGCCGCCGAAGCCGTTGAACCCGGGCGAGGGAATGCGGATCACCGTCCGGCACACCAGTGATCCCCGGCCCACGAAGGACCGGGACGGCGGCTGGGTGCCCACGTCCGACGGGCTCGCCATGGCCAATCAGGCCGACGCGGGGCACCGTGTGTTCCCGTCCAACGACCACCCCGCCGACAAGGCGATGTTCACGTTCCGCATCACCACCCCCAAGGGGCTCACCGCCGTCGCCAACGGCCTGCCCGTGGCCACGGCGCACAGGGGGGCGACCACGACGCGTGCCTTCCGCACCCGGCACCCCATGGCGACGGAACTGGCGCAGGTGTCCATCGGCCGCTCCACCGTGGTGCACCGCACCGGGCCGCACGGCCTGCCCGTACGCGACGTGGTGCCCACCAAGGACCGCAAGGTGCTCGAGCGCTGGCTGAAGAAGACGCCGGACCAGATCGGCTGGATGGAGGAGAAGGTCGGCCGCTACCCCTTCGAGACGTACGGCGTGCTGATGGCGCAGGCGCGGACCGGCTTCGAGCTGGAGACACAGACCCTCTCCCTCTTCGAGAGCGACCTGTTCAAGCGGCCCGAGTACCCCGAGTGGTACGTGGACTCGATCATGGTCCATGAGCTGGCGCACCAGTGGTTCGGCGACAGCGTGAGCCCTGCCACCTGGTCCGATCTCTGGCTCAACGAAGGACACGCCACCTGGTACGAGGCGCTCTTCGCCGAGGAGAAGTCGGACAAGCCCCTCGCGAAGCGGATGCGGGAGGCCTATCGGCAGTCGGACGGCTGGCGCGCCGCGGGCGGACCGCCGGCCGCGCCGAAGGGGCCCGCGCCGGGCCAGAAGATCAGCATCTTCCGGCCGGTCGTGTACGACGGCAGTGCGCTGGTGCTCTACGCGCTGCGCCAGGAGATCGGGCGGCCTGCCTTCGAGCGCCTGGAGCGGCTCTGGGTGCGGACCCACCGGGACGGCAACGCGACGACCGCGGACTTCGTGCAGCTCGCCTCAACCGTCGCGGGCCGTGATCTGGGCGGATTCTTCGACGCCTGGCTGTACGGCGCGAAGACTCCGGCGATGCCGGGGCACCCGGACTGGCGTAAGGCTGCTCCGGCCGGGAAATAACCCCGAAATAACCCACGTGACGAGACGGGCCGTTCCGTGCAACCATCTTCAGGTCGGCGCCGCTGCGGGTCCGGGAAAACCCTTCGGGGGTATCTCAGGGCCCGTGCCGGCCGGTCCGGGGAATCACGGGGCGGCCCCGGGCGTTGACCACCATGAAGAGTCCCATCGACGTAAGGATCCAATGACCTCCTCTTCTTCCCCTTCCCAGGACGCGCAGAGCTTCGCGCAGAACTACTCCGAAGGTCTTCGGGCCGATGCCCTGATGGAAGAGGACGTCGCCTGGAGCCACGGACACGACGGAGAGCGGGACGGCGAGCAGTTCGACCGCTCCGAGCGCGCGGCACTGCGCCGCGTCGCCGGCCTCTCCACCGAGCTCGAGGACGTCACCGAAGTCGAGTACCGCCAGCTCCGCCTGGAGCGAGTGGTCCTCGTCGGGGTGTGGACCTCGGGCACAGTGCAGGACGCGGAGAACTCCGTCGCCGAGCTGGCCGCCCTCGCCGAGACGGCGGGCGCGCTGGTCCTCGACGGTGTCATCCAGCGCCGCGACAAGCCCGACCCGGCGACGTACATCGGATCCGGCAAGGCCCAGGAGCTGCGCGACATCGTCCTGGAGACCGGCGCCGACACCGTCGTGTGTGACGGTGAGCTGAGCCCCGGCCAGCTGATCCATCTCGAAGACGTCGTCAAGGTCAAGGTCGTCGACAGGACCGCCCTGATCCTCGACATCTTCGCGCAGCACGCCAAGTCCCGAGAGGGCAAGGCGCAGGTCGCCCTTGCCCAGATGCAGTACATGCTCCCGCGCCTGCGCGGCTGGGGTCAGTCGCTCTCCCGTCAGATGGGCGGCGGCGGATCCAGCGGTGGCGGCGGCATGGCGACCCGTGGTCCCGGTGAGACCAAGATCGAGACGGACCGCCGTCGGATCCGCGAGAAGATGGCGAAGATGCGCCGGGAGATCGCGGAGATGAAGACGGGCCGCGAGATCAAGCGTCAGGAGCGCAAGCGCAACAAGGTGCCCTCGGTCGCGATCGCCGGTTACACGAACGCGGGCAAGTCCTCCCTGCTCAACCGCCTCACGGGCGCGGGCGTGCTGGTGGAGAACGCCCTGTTCGCCACCCTCGACCCGACCGTGCGCCGGGCCGAGACGCCGAGCGGCCGGATCTACACCCTGGCCGACACCGTCGGGTTCGTGCGGCATCTGCCGCACCACCTCGTCGAGGCGTTCCGCTCCACGATGGAAGAGGTCGGCGAGTCCGACCTGATCCTGCACGTGGTGGACGGTTCGCACCCGGTGCCGGAGGAGCAGCTGGCCGCCGTGCGCGAGGTGATCCGGGACGTCGGCGCGACCGACGTACCCGAGATCGTGATCGTGAACAAGGCGGACGCGGCCGATCCGCTGGTCCTCCAGCGGCTGCTGCGCAACGAGAAGCACGCGATCGCGGTCTCCGCGCGCACGGGAGCGGGCATCGAAGAGCTGCTCGCGCTGATCGACGCCGAACTGCCGCGGCCCGAGGTCGAGATCGAGGCCCTCGTTCCGTACACGCAGGGACAGCTCATCTCGCGGGCGCACGCCGAGGGCGAGGTGCTCTCCGAGGAGCACACCGCCGAGGGCACGCTGCTCAAGGCGAAGGTGCACGCGGAACTGGCCGCGGACCTCACGCCGTACGTCCCGGTCGCGGGCTGACCGCAGCCCCGGACCGCGCACGAGCGGACCACATGGCGAAGGCCCGCCCCCTCTCGTAGGGGGGCGGGCCTTCGCCGCGTCAGGTGCGAGGTGCGGACGCTGTCCGCCGTGCGGCTACTGGGAGCCGTACTTCTTGCTCATCATGTCGTAGACCTGCTCGGCGCCCTTGCCCAGCTGCGGTCCGGCCAGCCAGGTGTTCTCGGCCGGGCCGATCGAGGTGTTCGAGACGAGCTGGGTCTTGCCGCCCACCATCCGGAACCAGCCGCCGCCGGACGAACCGCCGGTCATGGTGCAGCCGATGCGGTACATCGTCGGCTGGGCGGAGGTCAGCGAGAGACGGCCCGGCTTGTCGATGCACTTGTGCATGATCTGGCCGTTGTACGGGGGAGCGGCGGGGTAGCCCCAGGCGCCCATCGAGCTCACGCTCTGCGTCGCCGGAGCCGTGAAGTCGACGGGCAGCGCGTTGCCGACGGTCTCCTCCAGGGACTTGGAGCCCTGCTGCGGCTTCACGTGCATCACGGCGTAGTCGTACGGAGCACCGGCACCGCCCGAAGAAGCGCCCTGGTCGATCCACTCGGCGGAGGTCGAGACCCAGTCGGCCCAGTACTGGCCGTAGGGGGCGACTTCCTGCGGGGCGGCGTTGCTCAGCTCGGACTCGGACTTGCCGAGGTCGTTGTAGGCGGGCACGAAGGTGATGTTGCGGTACCAGCCGCCCTCGGCGCCGGCGTGCACGCAGTGACCGGCGGTCCACACGAGGTTCGACTTGCCGGGGTTGCGCGGGTCCTTCACGACCGTGCCGGAGCAGACCATCGAGCCGGCGGGAGCATCGAAGAAGATCTTGCCGACCGGGGCGGCGTTCTCGTGGTACGGCGTCTTCTCGCGCTTGGCCTGGACCGGCGACGGCTCGGGGTCGGTCGCGCCCTGGTCGGCAGGGGCGTCCTTCGCGGCGATCGTCTTCTTCGGCTCCTTGGCGTCCTTCATCCGCTCGGGCTTCCAGAGCCCCTCGATGACCGGGTTGACGAAGTCCTTGGCCTCGCGGAGCCAGTCCTCCTTCTCGAAGTTCTTCCAGCCGCCGTTCTTCCACTTGTCCGGGTCGATGCCGTGCTTCTTCAGCTTGTCGGCGAGATCGCCGGGCAGCTTGGCGTCGGAACCGTTGTCGGAGCCGGTGTCCGAGCCGGCATCGGAACCCTTGTCGGCGCCCTGCGCGGTGCCGGAATCGGCCTTGTCGGCGGCCTTGTCCTCGCTGGGCCCGCAGGCCGTGGCGGTGAGTGCCAGAGCCGCGGCGAGCCCGGTGGCGGCGAGCGCGAGACGCTGCCCGCGGCTGCGCGCGTAGGGCGCACGTATGGAACGCATGAAGCTGTAACCCCCGAAGTGAACGTGTAATTGCTGCACTTGCCATGTACGTGTCATCTGCGGCCGCGGGGACCCCGAGAGCTTCCCGCCGACGCGACATCTCACTATGCCTGTGTGATTGGGGACGAATGACGGCGGGGTCGTGAAGGTTTCAGGCGACCCCGCCGTCATGCATCAGGCACTCACTCGTCTGCTGCTGCTACTTCTCTGTTGCTTGTCCGCTGCTTGTCCGCCGCTTGCCCGGTGCTTGCCCGGTGCTCTGCTACTTGTCGGCGAACTTCTTGCTGACCGCGCCGTAGATGCCCTTGGCCTCCTTGCCGAGGCGCGGGCCGGCGAGCCAGCCTGCCGTCACCGGGCCGATGGAGGTGTTGGACACCAGGGCGGGCTTGCCGTCCGAACCCTCGGCGACCCAGCCACCGCCGGACGAACCGCCGGTCATCGTGCAGCCGATGCGGTACATCGTCGGGTCGGGCTTGCTGATCGAGAGCCGGCCCGGCTTGTCGGCGCACTGGAACGCCTTCTGCCCGTCGAACGGCGGAGCGGCAGGGTAGCCGGTCGCCGTCATCTCCGAAATCTGCGGAACGGCCGGGGCGTTGAAGTCCACCGGGAGCGCCGAACCGACCTGCTCCTCCAGGGACTGGCCCTCGCTGCCCTTCTCGGGCGTCACGTGGATGACCGCGAAGTCGTACGGCGCGCCGGTGCCGCCCGTCGGGCCGCCCTTCTCGATCCACTGGTCGGAGGTCTGTGCCCAGTCACCCCACCAGACGCCGTGCGGAGCGACCTCTTCCTTGGGGGTGTTCTCCAGCTCGGCGGTCGACTTGCCGCTGTTGTTGTACGAGGGGACGAAGGCGATGTTGCGGTACCAGCCGCCTTCGGCACCGGCGTGCACGCAGTGGCCCGCGGTCCACACCATGTTGGACTTGCCGGGGTGCGCGGGGTCCTCGACGACGGTGGCCGAGCAGACCATCGAGCCCTTGGGGCCGTCGAAGAACAGCTTGCCCGACTCGGGAACGCTGGCGTCGTACGGCGTCTTCACGGCCGCCGCCTCCACCGGCTCGGGAGTCGGGTCGGTCACGCCCTGGTCACCGGAGATGTCGTTGTCGTCGACACCGCGGTCGGGGTTCTTGTCCGCGTCCCGCATGCGGTCCGAGTCCCACAGGCCCTCGATGATCGGGTTGACGAAGTCACCGGCCTCGCGGAGCCAGTCGTCCTTGCTGAAGTCCTTCCAGGCCCCGTTCTTCCACTTGTCCAGGTCGATGCCGTGCTCCTTGAGCCGGTCCTGGATGTCCTGCGGGATCTTGACCTTGCCGTCGTTGTTGCCGTCGTCGGCGGCCTGCGAAGCGGACGGCTCGTCGCCCGCGTTGTCCTCGCTGGGACCGCAGGCCGTCGCGGTCAGCACGAGTGCCGCGCCGATGGCGACAGCCGCCGCCACGGGGGAGGTTCTGCCGCGCGCGCTCCTCCCGCGACGAGAGGCATTGAGCGGGCGTATGGGTCGCATAGAGAGATTCCCCCTGGGCTTCGAGATCATTCGCATGCCGGACGCCGCCTGCCGAACGGCGCGTTGAGCACGTTATTTC